>JBOGEW010000061.1:0-7163 GCA_050742075.1 Acidimicrobiia bacterium | reverse complement strand
CATGCCAGGCAGTGGAGGGCAGGGCATCGCCTCCGGCGAAAGGGCGGTGAGCCGTCGCTCCCCGTTCGAAGGCGATGTCGCCGTAAGTGGGAGACGAAGGGTCGCCCACCAGAGTCTGGAGTTTGTTGTCGCCTTGGCTGGTGAGAAAGACCTCCGGGAGACCATCGCCGGTCAGATCCTGGCTGGCGATCCCCATTCCCCAGATCTGCATCGGCTGCCACCCTTCGTCCGCGCCGTAAAGGCGCGGGGTCTCACCATCTTCGATGCGCCACAACTGATCCTGGCCGTCGCGGTAGTAGTGGCGGTCGTTGGTCATGCGCAGGTCGACCCGTCCCGAGCGATCCCAATCGCTGAAAAGGATCGAAAGCGTGCACCAACCGGGTGTGAGCGCTGTAGGTGATCCATAGGTTGGCCCATCCGGCCGGAATAGGTAGTGATCGGAACACTCACCGGTTTGCTGCCCGTCAGGTTCCAGGTAGTTGCCGAAGACCATCGTTGGTAACGACGATCCATCGTCCCATCTGGCGCTGAACGCCGCCGTCCAGTCGTCCCCGCCGTCGACGTTCCAAGCCTCGTTCGCCTTTTCGAACTCACAGTTTCCGAGTCCACGCAGCATCACATTCTCCCCGTAGCGGAGCACGGCCAGGTCGATGAATCTGTCGCCATCTACGTCGAGCGGGTAGGCCCCGAGGACATTGGTCAACGAAGTGGCCGGCTCCTCCGGCAGGCGGGCGAAGGCAAGCTCGCCGTCAATTGCGCTCTGGTTGCGAAACAGGGCCGCGCGGTTGACCCCACCGGCGAAGTAGAGATCAGGCAGCCGGTCCTTATTGCAATCGAAGACCGCCACCCCACCCCCGACGAAGAAATTGAACTCACCGTCGTAACGATGATCGACGCCCGCTAACTCTTCGACGAATCGAGGCGGAGGCATTGCCTCGGTGGGAACCGAGGGAGTGAAGAGCCGGGATCCCGCCCAGATCAAACCGGCTGCCACCAACGCTCCTACCGCGATACCTATGGCCAGCCAAAGTGCCCCCGCTCCCTGCTCCCTATCCTCACACAACTTGGCCAATCTTTCACCGCTGCGTTGGGGTGTGCTCGGGGTCGCCGACATCGCGATGCGCAAAGTGATTCCGGCCCTGAAGGGATCTGCCATGAGCCTGGTCGAGGCTATCGCCTCCCGTACTCAGTCGAGGGCGACCGCGGCCGCGGCGGATCTCGGTATCCCCAAAGCCTATGGGGCCTACGAGGCCCTGCTCGAGGACGAAACCATCGAGGCGATATACATACCGTTGCCCAACCACCTCCATCTCGAGTGGACATTGGCTGCAGCAGCCGCCGGTAAGCACGTGTTGTGCGAAAAGCCAATGGCCTTAACCAGCGCCGATGCGCGTCGGATGGTCGAGGCGAGCAAGGAGGCGGGAGTGCTCTTGATGGAAGCGTTTATGTACCGACTTCATCCGCTGTGGCAAGAAGTCCAACGCCTGGTCGACGCCGGAACCATCGGTGATCTAGTCGCGTTCCAATCATTCTTCAGCTATCGCAACCTTGATCCCACCGACATTCGCAATCAGGTTGAGGCCGGGGGAGGCGCATTGCTTGATATCGGGTGCTATCCGGTCAACGCTGCCCGGATGCTGTTCGGCTCCGAGCCCGACGAGGTCAAGGCGATGATTCGTCGGCACCCCGATTTTGGGACCGACGTTCTCACCTCGGCGATCCTCGGCTTCGGGGATCGCCACGCCACCTTCACCGTCTCCACGATGCTCGAGCCGGATCAGCGGGTACATCTGGCGGGAACCGCGGGCCGTCTCCTGATCGAAATTCCATTCAACATTCCTCCCGATCGCCCCAGCCGCATCGTGGTCTTCGCCGGGGGAGAGCCGCCCGTCAACCCTGACCTGAGGATCGTCGAGGTCCCGACCGCGGACCAGTACGGCGTGCAGGTCGATGCCTTCTCGCAAGCCGTTCGCAGCGGCGGGCCGGTTCCGACCGACCCGAGCGACGCGGTGGCAAATCTCGGGGTTATCGAGCGTATCGTCGAGAACGCCTCTCGCTAGTGTTCGCCGGTCCCGCATCTGGCGGGACCTCAAAACCAGAACAGCAGGGAGGAAAATGACGATGTTCAAACGCCGCAACCTGGCGCTGCTGGCGACCGTGGCATTGTTGATCGCCGCCTGTGGAGGAGGCGATGCCGCCACCACCACGACCGCCGGCGAAGTCACCGAGACCACTGCCGCACCAGCCACAAGCGCGGCCGGAGCAGCCACCACCTCACCTCCGGGCGATGACGAAGAGATCATCGTTGGAGTTTCCTGGAACAACTACAACGAGGAGCGTTGGGCTAAGTCGGACGAACCCAACATCGTCGCCGCTCTCGACGAGGCGGGGGCAGAGTACATCTCAGCTGATGCGGGGTCTTCGGCCGAGCAGCAACTGGCCGACGTCGAGAACCTCATGGCCCAGGGAGCGGATGTCTTGATCATCCTCGCCCAGGACGGTGAGGCCATCTTGCCCGCGGTGGCCAGCGCCCTCGAACAAGGCGTACCGGTCATTGCTTACGACCGACTGATCGAAAACCCAGGAGCCCTCTACATCACGTTCGACAACATCGGTGTTGGGCGGCTCCAGGCTGAAGTGATCTTCGGGCTGGTGCCTGAAGGCAACTACGCCATCATCAAGGGCAACCAAGCTGACGCCAACGCCGATTTCCTCCGCGAGGGGTATACGCAGGTGATCGGCGATGCCGAGTCGTCAGGAGCGATCAACGTTGCCTGCGAAACGTATACGGACAACTGGGATCCAGCTATTGCCCAGACCAACATGGAGCAATGCCTGACCCAGGAGAACAACGCCATCGACGCGGTGCTGTCGGAGAATGACGGCATGGCCGGTGGAGTGGTAGCTGCCCTCGAGGCCCAGGGCCTGGCCGGCACCGTGCCGGTGTCGGGTCAGGACGGTGACCTGGCTGCTCTCAACCGCGTCGCTCTCGGCACTCAATCAGTGTCCGTCTGGAAGGACGCCCGCGAACTAGGGAGAGCGGCTGGTGAAGCTGCTATCCAGCTGGCTCAAGGCGCGGCCATTGAGGACGTCGCTGGGGTCGTGCAGTTCGATTCCCCGGGCGGCAACTCGATGACCTCCATCCTCCTCGCGCCCATCGCCATCACCCAGGACAACCTGGACGTGGTGGTTGACGCCGAGTGGATCACCGTCGACGAGCTCTGCCAGGGCGTTGCGGCCGGAACAGTGACGGTCTGCTCCTGATCGTTAATCGGCACTGACCAAAAGCTAAGCGCCGCGTTCATCTTCGGGTGGACGCGGCGCTTAGTCTTTGTGAGGAGGTGATTTGTCGATGACCGACGTTGTCGTTAGTGCCCCGGAAAAAACAACGCCGCCGCCCAAGCGCTCGCTCGGCTCGGCCCTGGGTGCCCTGGAGGTCGACACCCGTCTCCTCGGGATGGTCGGCGCCCTGGTCGTCATATGGATCGGGTTTCACATTCTGTCAGGCGGGACCTTCCTCAGCGCTCGCAACCTGTGGAATCTCTCGGTCCAAACGGCGGCTGTAGCCATCATGGCTACGGGGATGGTGCTGATCATCGTCTCCCGCAACATCGACCTTTCGGTGGGCTCGGTTTTGGCGACCGTGGGGATGGCGATGGGCTTGCTCCAGGCCGAGATCCTTCCGGACATGATCGGTTTTGATCACTGGGCAACCTGGATCATCACCTTGCTGCTGGGCATGCTCCTCGGAGCCTTTATCGGCGGATTCCAGGGCTTCATCATCGCCTATGTCGGAGTGCCGTCCTTCATCGTCACCTTGGGTGGCCTGTTGGTGTGGCGAGGGGTGGCGTGGGCGTTGGCCAGCGGTCGCACGATTGCCCCCATGGACTCAAGCTTCCAACTCCTGGGCGGCGGCTCGCGGGGGAGGATCGGAGGACCGGCGAGCTGGGCGGTGGGGGTCATCGCCTGTCTGGGCATTGTCTTCTTTCTGGCCACCGGACGCCGGCAGCGACGCAAATTCGGATTTCGCCTTCGTCCGGTGTGGGCCGAGATCACCCTTGCCTTCGTCGGTGCGATCGTTGTGCTGGGAGCGGTAGCGGTGATCAACAGCTATCCCATGCCTGCGGCCCTGGCAGAGCAATACGCAGCCGAAAGAGGAATCGCCGTGCCCGAGGGCGGCATCGCCCTGGGCATCGCCAACCCGGTGCTGATTGCGATCGGGGTGGCGTTGGTAATGACGGTCATCGCCACCCAGCGGCGCTTCGGCCGCTACGTGTTTGCCATCGGCGGCAATCCTGAAGCAGCCGAACTCGGAGGGATCAAGACTCGCTGGACCATCCTCAAGACCTACGTCCTGATGGGAGTCCTGGTGGCGATCGGTGCTGCCGTACAAATCGCTCGGCTGAACGCTGCCACCAGCGGGCTGGGAACTCTGACCGAGTTGTACGTGATCGCCGCGGCAGTGATCGGGGGGACTTCCCTGGCCGGGGGGATCGGCACGATCTCCGGAGCGGTGCTCGGGGCATTGGTCATGCAATCCCTGCAGTCGGGCATGGTTCTGATGGGAGTCGACGCCCCGCTCCAAGACATCGTGGTTGGGATCGTCCTCGTGATCGCGGTCGGAATCGATACTTTCTACCGGCGGCGGGTGACGTCGTGACCGCTCCGCTGGCAGAACTCAGAGACATTCGGGTCGCATTCGGCGGAGTCCATGCCGTAGATGGCGTGACGGTCAACCTCTTCCCCGGCGAAGTCGTGGCATTGGTGGGTGGCAACGGAGCCGGCAAGTCGACATTGATCAAGACTTTGTCGGGAGCCCATCCCGCCGACTCGGGAGAGATTTTCGTCGATGGTGCCCCGGTGACAATCACCTCTCCGATCGATGCCAAACGCCTGGGGATCGAGACGATCTACCAGACCCTGGCATTGGCGGACAACATCGACGCCCCCGGCAACGTCTTCTTGGGCCGGGAGTTGAGAACCCGATTTGGCTCGCTGGATGACTCGGCGATGGAAGACGCCACCCGCAAGGTCATGGCCCGTTTGAATCCCAAATTCCGCAACTTCAAAGCTGCGGTCCGTTCGCTTTCGGGCGGTCAACGACAGTCGGTGGCGATTGGAAGGGCCGTCCATTTCAACGCCCGCATCCTGATCATGGATGAGCCCACCGCCGCTCTGGGCCCAGCTGAAACGGCCCAGGTGGGCGGACTGATTCGGCAGCTGAAGGAAGAGGGCCTCGGGATCTTCTTGATCAGCCATGACATCCACGACGTCTTCGATCTCTCCGATCGCATCAGTGTCATGCTGACCGGGAAGCTGGTGGGAACAGTCAACAAGGACGCGGTAACCAAAGACGACGTCCTTGGCATGATCATCATGGGCAAGCTTCCCGGCCAGATCAGCCAATCAGAGCTCGAAGAGCTCCACACCTAATGCGAACCCTGGGTTGCAGGCCGGTGAAACCGACGCCTACGGCCCAGAGAACAGTTCCCAAACCTCGCGATGCTCCACGGATTCCCCTGGCTTGAGAAGACTGAGCAGCCCCAGGGTTTCCAACTCGACGAACGCGTCTTTGACATACACCTGGCACACGGCGCCCCGGTCGGGAATGGCCCCATCCGGTGATCGGCTAGCTCGCTTGCGGAATTGCCATTTCCCCAACTGGTACCGGAGCCAACCGGCTCGGGGACCGGACCCGAGTTTCAACTCTGGTCCCGCCTCTCCCCGTATCTCGACGCTGTCGCCACCAAACTCGATTCGGGAATCATCGGGTCGGCTGTAAGGCCACAACACCAGGCTTCGATCCGCCTGCAATCCCGATTCCAGCCGTTCCAAAGGCAAGGTCGCCGTTCCCCCGAGTGGGAACTGGGTTATCGCCCATGGCGCGACTTCGATCGCTTTGCTCCTGGCGTTCGTGAGTCGGTGGTCCACTAGCAACCTCTCTCCCTCGAGAGAGACGGTTACGGATTTCTCGAGGCCGGCGCCATCGGCTGGCCCGGTGATGTGAACTGAGTGCTCTTTTTCGATGACCTCGCAGGCGTGGTCGTCGGGGGCATAGGTGACCGCCGGTATCTCAGGTGCGGCCCAGAGGCGGTGGCCACCGCGCAGTCGATATACCTGCGTTGCCGAATGTCGAAGGACGACGTCGGGGCTCAAATGGGCGAAGAAATTAGGCGAGCCCTCTCTCGCCAAACTCGTGATGCGAGGTCCGAAGCCGGAAGCAACAGCGAGTCGGTATGGCCCGAGCGTCAGCGAGTGGTCGACCAGATGACCCTGTTGACCTGGTTCTCGAGGAGCTCCTGGCGACCCGACACTGGCTTTGGATCGATCGTCCCAGCCAGCACCCGCGCCTCGAGCGAATCGAGGGATTCCGAGCCAGAGAGAATCGCGGCTCCCATCCCATCTCCCCAGCTTCGATATCGATGGTTCAGCGGGGCGGAGATGGTCTCTTGCTCAAGCAGCGAAGCCCCGACCAAAAGAGCGCGGGCGAGGGTATCGATTCCGCCCACATGCCCATGGAAGAGGTCGTTCCGATCGAGGGATTGCCGACGCAACTTGGTGTCGAAATTGAAACCGCCAGTGGTGAATCCACCGCCCCGGAGAATCTCGTAGAGCACCAGGCAGAGCTCGTCGACTGAATTGGGGAACTGATCGGTATCCCAGCCGTTCTGGTAATCGCCCCGGTTGGCATCGATCGAGCCGAAGATGCCATTGGACACCGAATAGGCGACCTCGTGGTGAAAGCTGTGTCCCGCCAACGTGGCGTGGTTGGCCTCGATATTGACCCGGTATTCGTCGACCAAGTCGAATCGCTCGAGGAAACCGTGGACTGATTGGCAGTCGGAGTCGTATTGATGCTTGGTGGGTTCCGCGGGCTTGGGCTCGATGAGGAGAGTGCCCTCGAAGCCGATCTTCCTCTTGTGCTCGGCAACTAAGTGGAGAAACCGGGCTAGCTGCTGTCCCTCTCGCCTGAGATCGGTGTTGAGCAAGGTCTCGTAACCCTCCCTGCCACCCCAAAGAACGTAGTTGGCGCCGCCGAGTCGATGGGTCGCCTCGAGGGCATGCTTTACCTGGGCGGCGGCGTAGGCGAAGACGTCGGGGTCGGGGTTGGTGGCGGCCCCGGCGGCGTATCGGGGATGAGAGAAGAGATTGGCGGTTCCCCA
>JBOGEW010000060.1:0-2195 GCA_050742075.1 Acidimicrobiia bacterium | reverse complement strand
GTCTTGCTCCTGCCCTCGGCGGCGGCCCAACCTAGTGTCACTTTGGGAACCAGACGTAGGGAGGCAATGGTTGCAAACGCAATGAAGCGCCCCTACCTCCTCGTTGGCATCGCGATCGTTCTGATCTCCGGATTCCTGCTCTTCCGTCCAGACAAGCTGGTCGCCGACGATCCGGTCGACGAATCACTCGACGAAGCATTCGTCGCCACCACATCCCGAGAGAGTCCAACGACCTTGGCTCACGCCGGGCCTTCGTCCACCACAGCTCCGGCCAGCTCCAGTGCGCCGGCCACGCCCTCTACCAGTGCCGGGCCGACAGCTCTCGTCACTGGCCAGTTCAGAGGGATTGACCACCGGGCGGCCGGCACCGCCACGATCTACGAAGAAGACGGCAGGTACGTCCTCCGCTTCGAAGACGACACCGACATTCAGAACGGACCCGACTTGTACGTCTGGGTCATCGAGGGCGAAGCCTACGAAAGCGGGTTACCGAGTGGCTATATCGATCTCGGCAAGCTGGAAGGGAATGTGGGGGGCCAGAACTACGAGCTGTCTGCGGAATTCGATCCGGTGGTCCATCGCGGGGTTCTGATCTGGTGTTTGCGCTTCGCGGTGCCCTTCGCATTTGCCCCATTGACCTGACTCAACGCAGCACCAAAAAGGTTCCCGCCCCGAGAAGCGCCAAACCGACGAGCTTGGCAAGATCCATGGGGTTGACCGCCGCGCCCAGCAAGCCGAAGTGGTTGATGATCGCGCCCACAACGAACTGGCTGACGGTGATGATCACGAGCGCGGGAACCAGGCCGATCTGGCCTACGGACAACGAGAGGGTAAAGATGATCACCAGACCCAGGAGGCCGGCGCTCCAGACGTACCACGGGAGGCCGCGGGCCGCTCCCAGGTTCGCTCCGCGGTAGGCCAGGGTGACGAGGGCGATGATCAGCCCGCCCGAGAAGTAGGTGATGAAGGTCGACTCCAACGTGCCGACCTGGCGCTGGATGGTTCCCGTGAACTGAGCCTGAATCGCAACCGCAACCCCACACACGATCGCCGCCAGCACTACCAACGTTCTCATCAGAACCTCCGCATCGCCTTCACGAGTCCTTCACAAACGAGCGTCATCTTGGTCGGTAGCACAGGACTGAAAGGAGACCTTGTGAATCGGACAGCACGAATACTGGCGGTGGTCCTCACCGTGGTGCTGGTTGGAGTCGGGCTTTACGCGGCCTACCAAAGCGGATACGACAACGCCGCTCTGACGGCGGCGACCGCTGCAGGGGCAGATGACACCGGGTCAAGAGTCGTGGTCGATAGAGGATGGGGCCATCGCGGCTATGGCTTTGGTTTCTTCCCCTTCTTCTGGATCTTCCCGCTGCTCTTCTTCTTCCTCATCTTCTCGGCCTTCCGCCGCCGTGGTCCGTGGGGACCGGGAGGGGCTGACTGGGGACCGCGTCATGAGTACGTCGAAGGACGTTTCCGGCAGATGCACGATCGAGCCCACAAGGACGAGGGTCAAGCCCCACCCGCGTGAGCGAGTCGATAATCGCCTAAATGCGCACGGTGTTGGTGGTTGACGACGAACTCAAGATCACCCGCCTGGTCCGGGATTACCTGGAGCAGGCGGGTTTCGTCGTGGTCACTGCCTCCGACGGACCAGGAGCTCTAGCTGCGACCCGGCAAACCAAACCGGACCTGATCGTGCTCGACCTTGGTCTTCCTGGCATAGACGGGCTCGACGTGATCCGGTCGCTACGAACCTTCTCCCAGGTGACGGTGGTGGTGATCACCGCCCGTGCCGACGAGGCAGATAGCATCGTCGGATTGGAGCTGGGAGCCGACGACTACGTGACGAAGCCCTTTAGTCCCAAAGAGCTCGTGGCTCGAGTGCGTGCAGTATTGCGTCGCACCGATGCGGCCGGGTCGGGTCCTGAGGTCATGGTGGTCGGCGACCTCACCATTGACATAGCCCGCCATGAAGTTCGCCGCGATCAACAGGTCGTCGTGCTGACCTCGACCGAGTTCGAGCTCCTGGCGGCCCTGGGGCGTCAACCGGGGAGGGTGTTCACTCGCGGGCAGATGCTCGAGGCGATCCGGGGAGTCTCGTTTCCGTCCTACGAACGGGCTATCGACGCCCACGTGAAGAACCTCCGGCGCAAGCTCGAACCAGATCCCCGGAGGCCGCGTTACTTGATCAC
>JBOGEW010000059.1:0-4300 GCA_050742075.1 Acidimicrobiia bacterium | reverse complement strand
TAATCAGGCAGCACCGGGACATCGCCCACGACGAGGGGATTCCCCGGGTCCGACATCAGAGCATCCCGCAATTGATCCGGATGCATCAGCTCGGCCTGGGAATCGCGCACTACCCCCCCCGGCACCGGTCGATAGGTGGAGACCGCCAGCTCGCCCCGGCGCACATCGACCACTGAGAAGATGTGCCGATGGCCGGTATGGGCCGCCAGCGCCTGGGCGTCGAGCGAGGAAGCGGTCACGACCGGAATGCCCAGCGCTGCTGACAGCCCCTGCGCGGTGGCGATTCCCACCCTGATCCCGGTATAGAGCCCGGGGCCGATGTCGACGACGATGGCGTCCAGGTCCTCTGGAAACCAACCCGCCTGGTCGAGGCAGAAGTCAATGGCCGGGACCAGAAAGGAGCCATGCCCGGTACGGTCGACGCGGGTCGCCGTCGCCTGTACCTGCCGTTCTTGAGTCAGCGCCACCGCCGACTGGGCGGTGGCCGTCTCGATCGCGAGCAGCTTCACAGCAGAAGACCGCCGGGCAGGCGGGACGCCCATCGCCCGCTCGGAATGAAGGTGACAGTCCGCGACTCGTCCTCACCGATCTCGAAGTCCACCCGGAGGTGATCACCTGGCAAAGCGGCCTCGATCGCATCTCCCCACTCGATCACGAGCACCCCCTCCTCAGAGTCGGCGATGAGATCGAGGTCCTCGAACTCATTCCGGGTTCTGAGCCGGTAGATGTCGGCGTGGGTCAAAGGTAGGAAGCCGGTGCGATATTGACGGACGAGCACGAAGGAGGGACTCGTCACGTTCTCTTCGACCCCGAGTCCGGCCGCCAGGCCCCCGGCAAAGAGCGTTTTTCCCGAGCCCAGCTCGCCCACCAGAAGCACGATGTCGCCGGCTTCGAGCATCGGCGCCAGCCGGGCACCGAGGTTGGAGGTGTCTGCCGGCTCCGGGCAGCACACTTCAACCATGATCGGCCATCACGAAAACAAATTCATCTGTTCGCTCGCCGTCTCGACGACAGCTGAGGGCGCGGGCCGCGGAGTCGCCAGGGCGCGGCTGATGAGCTGAAAATCGCTTTGCATCTCCGGAATCAGGGAATTGGGTGAGCGCAAGGCCGCGGCCGGGTGATAGGTCGGCACCAGGAGGCGCCCCTGCCACCACGGATAGCTGCGACCCCGCAATCGGGTGATTCCGGTCTCAGTGCGAAGGAGGAGCTTGGTGGCGAAGTTGCCGAGAGTGGCCACCACGTTCGGGTCGATGAGGCTGATCTGGCCACGGAGATAACCTTTGCAGCAGTCAATCTCATCGAGCATCGGGTCCCGATTGCCCGGCGGCCGGCACTTGATGACGTTGGCGATGTAGACGTCTTCGCGCGAGAGACCGATCTCCTCGAGGAGGCGGTTGAGCAACTGCCCGGCGGCCCCCACGAAGGGCTCTCCTTGCTGGTCTTCGTTGAAGCCGGGGGCCTCCCCGACGAACATCAGATCGGCCGCGGGATCGCCAACGCCAAAAACCACCTGGGTACGGGTTTCAGCTAGCCGACAACGGATGCAAACCAGGGCTTCCGCGGCTAATTCCCGGAGGGCTTCGCTCATCGCCGCAAAGGTACCTACCTCCAAGCTGATGTTTGCCTTCTGGACCGAAGGGTTAAAGTCATTATTCGTGGAGTTCGATCAACAACTTGAAGTTCTCGATGCGATCGAGCCCGATATCAAGCGGCTATTCGAGGAGCATCGCCAGCGGCGCGAGCAGTGGTACTTTCACGAGTACGTTCCCTGGGAGAAGGGGCGTAATTTCGTCGACGAGCCCTGGGATATCTCTCAGTGCACCATCTCCGAAGCCGCCCGGACCTCTCTGGTCCTCAATCTGCTGACCGAGGACAACCTCCCTTATTACCACTCAGCGATCGAAAGCCGCGTGCCAGAGGACTCAGCCCTGGCGGAATGGAACCGGCTCTGGACGGCCGAAGAGGGCCAACACGCCATAGCCCTGAGGAGTTATCTCCTCACCTCTCGTAACTGCAATCCCCGGTTGCTCGAGGACGACCGTCTCTCGGTGATGACCACCGGCTATCACCCGTCGTGGCAAAACATCGCCGAGCTCTTCGCCTACACGACCGCCCAGGAGCTCGCCACCAGGGTCTCTCACCGCAACGCCGGCAAACTCACCGATGACCCCGTGGCCTTCGAGCTGATGAGGCTCATCGCCGGCGACGAGAACCATCACTTCATCTTCTACAAGGGAGCCATGACCGCACTGGTGAAAGAAGCGCCTTCCCTCGCCCTCGAAGGGATTTACAAGGCCCTCTCCAGTTTTGAGATGCCCGGAACCGTCATTCCCGGCTTTCTCCGCCGCTCGATCGAGATCGCCAAAGCAGGGGTTTACAACCTCCGCATTCACCACGACCGGGTGCTGCAGCCGCTCCTGCGGGATTGGAACGTGGGAGCATTGGAGAATCTCACCAGCAAGGCCGCCGAGATTCAGGAGAAGCTGATGCAGCTTCCCCACCAGATCATCGCCCGCGCCGAGAGGTTCGAGGCTCGTTTCGCCTGATCGGCGGCTGTGTGGTCGGTCAGCTTGCGCTCGCCGAAACGGCCGTCTCGATAGCTAACCCGGTCGCAACGAATGCTCCTTCCGCGGCCAAGTCGACGTCTCCTCGTCCGACCCCGACCGAGGTCATGAAGACGACGTCGCCGTCGAAGCGGGTGTGCGCGGGACGGACGCAAGCGCCAATTGCGTCATGGGCTCGGATACCAAGTCGAGTGAGTTCGGCCCGCGACATCCCCGTATCGGTCACGATCGCGACAAGTGTGGTGCTGGTTCCGGCCCAGGGCGGGGGGGCAGGCGGTCCGGGAATGTGATCGCCGCCGGTGAGCGAGCGGCCATCGAGACTGAAGACGTCGCCGACCGGATTCATCACTACCAACGCCGCCACCAAATGGCCGTCCGGAGTTGGCGAAGACGCCGAGCCGATACCTGTCATCACCCGCCCTTCGAAGCCACGCCACTTGGCCGAGGAAGACGCCGCTCCTGCGCCCACCCGACCCATGGTGACCGGATCGCCCGATGCTGCCCGATAAGCGAGAGCTCCTGCCTCTGGACCCGGCCGCACCCCTCCACCCTCGAGGGGGATGTCGAATAGCACCGCAGCGGGAACGATCGGCACCGGGGTGGCGGGAGTGGGGTGACCACGCCCGTCGGCCAGAAGCTCGCGCACTACACCCTCGGCGGCGGCGAGACCGAAAGCACTGCCGCCAGTGAGAAGAATGGCCTGCACTTGCTCCACTCGCATCCCGACGCCGAGGAGGTCCGTTTCGCGGGTACCCGGTGCGCCGCCCCGCACGTCGATGCCGGTGACGTTGGGCTCGGGCAGGACGATGACCGTACATCCAGTCCTCATCTCGGGATCGGTCCAATGGCCGACTTTGACGCCGGCGATCGCCGTCAGCGTCACGATGGGTACCGTCTTGGCAGACGCGGTCCGATCTGGCAGACCACCTCATATGAAATCGTGCCCAGAAGCGACGACCATTCGTCGGCAGTCACCTGCGCGTCTCCTTGCGAGCCGATCAGTACTACTTCTTCGCCGGCACTAACGGCTTCGTCGCCAACATCGACAACTATCTGGTCCATCGTCACCGTCCCGGCGAGCGGCCGGCGCTTGCCCCGAATCAATACCTCGACGTTCTCGGTCAAAAGGCGCGGCAAGCCGTCGGCGTACCCAATGGGAACGGTGGCGACGTAGGCGTCTTCAGTCAGCTCCCGCCGCCGGCCGTAGGACGGGCGCTCGCCAGCGGGCAGGCGCTGCACGAAGGCGACATGGGAAATGATTCGCATCGCCGGACGCAGCTCAACATGGGGTCGAGTGGCGTCGCAGGGATGCAATCCATAAATCCCGATCCCCAAGCGAACCAGGTCGCGGCGGGCGGAGGGATGGAGGATGGCACCGGCGGTGTTGGCCATGTGAACGAGAGGGCCCTCGACTCCTCCAACGGCGCGGTCGAACCGCTCCACTTGATCGAGGGTGTAACCGTCGTCCTCCTCGGAGACCGCGAAATGAGTGAAAATTCCAGCCAGAGCGAGGAAAGGATGCGCATCGATGCGAGCGATCAGGTCCCCTACTTCCTCTGGCTGAGCCCCCACCCGGTGCATGCCGGTGTCAATCTTCAAATGGACCCCGCTCATCACTTCGGCCGCCGCTGCCAGGGCGTCGATCATCTCCCGGCGGTATACCGTCGGAGTGAGACCCCAGTGGAGAATTTCGGCCGCATCGGACGGATCCGGCTCGGACAGGACGAGAACGGGAG
>JBOGEW010000058.1:0-10351 GCA_050742075.1 Acidimicrobiia bacterium | reverse complement strand
GCTGCATACACCTCACCATGGGGTTGGGCATCTTGCAAAGCCCGCGCTCCCCATGACCCCGAAACCACGTAAGCCCCCTTTTCTTCTGGCTGGAGAAGGTTCAGCGCCACCATGGCGAATTGCAGGGTTGCTCCGCCCTGAACGAAAAGGACCTCGAACTCGTCGGGAGCCTCGCCGACCCGGCGGGCTAGCTCGAGGGCTTCGTTGTGGACCGCTTCGTACTCGGATGAGCGATGCGACATCTCGAGAATGGACATCCCCGTCCCGGCGAAGTCGAGAAACTCTTCTTTGGCTTCCTCCAGTACATCGAGGGGGAGTGTGCAGGGACCGGCCCCAAAGTTGTGCGCCCTCATCCTTCCATTCTGGCGTAAAAAGCCCCGGGATTAGGGGCGCCAAGTTACGCAAGAATGGAAGGATGTCTGAGCCGGCCACGTCAGTCGAGGTCATTCGGATCGAAGAGGGCCGCCCGCCGACCTCCGCTACCGATCAGCTGGCCGTCGAGGGACCGATGGAGATTCGCCTCGACGGGACCCCGTTGGCGGTATTGATGAGGACCCCAGGTCAGGAGGCGGAGTTGCTTCTGGGATTCGCCATCACCGAAGGGATCGTGGTTTCACCGGACGAGGTGGCTTCCGTCGAGGACCTCGGCGACGGCGATCGCTTTCGTTTGGTCCTGGCGGACGGAGTCAACGTCGATCCCGAGCAATTCCGCCGCAACGCGTATACCACTTCGAGTTGCGGGGTTTGCGGCAAAGCCTCGATCGACGCGGTTCGGATCGCCGCCCGCCAGTTGCCCCGCGGACCCCAGATCACGCTAGAAGCGCTGCTGGCGCTCCCCTCGCTACTGGCCGAAGCCCAGCCAACCTTTGCCGCCACCGGCGGCCTCCATGCGGCCGGCATCTTCACTGCTACGGGTGAGTTGCTGGCGGTCGCCGAAGATGTTGGCCGCCATAACGCCACCGACAAGGCGATCGGGGCTCTGGCGCGCGAGAGATGGCCTCTGGGAGAGGTGATCCTGATGGTGTCAGGTCGGATCTCGTTCGAGATCGCTCAGAAGGCTGCCGTGGCTGGAATGCCGGTCGTCGCCGGAGTTTCGGCGGCCTCGTCACTGGCGGTCGAGCTCGCAACGGATATGGGGATGACGCTGGCTGGATTCGTTCGCGAACGCGGTCTGGTGATCTACGCCGGTCGAGGGAGACTAGGACAGGAGCTCGGAGAGGCGTCTCTTTAGAGAGGCGAGCTCGACCTCCTCGGTGGAAAGACCGCGACGAGTGGTGAGTTCCACTTTTCCAGCCGCGAGCCCCTTGGGACCGACAGTCACCCGATAGGGAATCCCGATCAGCTCGGCGTCGGCAAACTTGACCCCGGGTCGCTCTTCGCGGTCATCGAGGATCACTTCGACCCCGCGACCGACCAGATCCTCATAGATGCGTTCGCCGGCCGCCATGGTGTCGGGATCGTCGACCCTGAGCACGGTGAGCACCACCTGGTAAGGAGCGACCGAAGGCGGCCACATTATTCCCCGCTCGTCGTGATTGGCTTCCACCACGGCAGCCAGCGCTCGCTCGAGCCCGATCCCGTAGGAACCCATGACGATCGGATGGGATTGGCCATCCTCGTCCTGAACCAGAGCCCCCATGACCTCGGAGTACATGGTGCCCAGTTTGAAAATGTGGCCGACCTCGATTCCTTTCCAGACCTCGAGCGGAGAGCTGCAGCGCACGCAGGGCTCGCCGGCCCTCGCGGTTCGCAGGCTCACCCATTTCCCGACGGCGATATCGCGCCCGACGTCCACTCCCCGATAGTGGTAGCCGTCCTCGTTGGCCCCAGTGACGAGATTGGTTCTTCCCGAAAGCTCATTGTCGGCGAAGATCGGGAAGTCGCTGACTCCGACCCCGCCGAGGCTCCCGGGATCGGCTCCCAGGGCGGCTCTGATCTCTGTGGCCGTCGCCGGGCGGAGATTGGTGGACCCGGTGGCGTCGATCAGCTTTTGCTCGAGCAACTCGTGATCTCCCCGAACCAGGACGAGCGTGATGGCATCGTTGACGAGGTACACCAAAGTCTTGATTTGCCGGTCGGGGGGAGCGATGTCGGGAAAGCCTTCGGCCAGCGCGGCGATGGTCTTGATGCCCGGCGTCGGGAACCTGTCGAGGTTTGCTTCACCGGGGGGATCGGCCACCGGGGGCAAAGCCGACACGGCTCGTTCCAGGTTGGCCCGATAGTCACATTTGGGGCAGGAGACGATCCAGTCCTCCCCCACCGGGCTGCGGACGATGAATTCCACGGACTTGCTTCCCCCCATCGCTCCCGAGGAGGCTTCCACGTCGACGGCGTCGAGTCCCATCGCCCCGAAAATCCGTCGGTAGGCGCCGTGATGTAGGTCGAAGGAAACGTCGAGACCGCCGGTGTCGATGTCGAGGGAGTAAGAGTCCTTCATCGTGAACTCGCGGACCCGCAGCAGGCCCGCCTTGGGCCGGGGCTCGTCCTGAAACTTGGTCTGGATCTGGTACCAGATCTGAGGTAAGTCCCGGTAGGAGCGAACCTCGGTGGCGAGCTGAGCAAAGACCTCTTCATGGGTCATGCCGAGAACGTTGTCAGCTCCTTTGCGATCTACCAGGCGGAAGAGCTCATCCCCCATCACCTCCCAACGACCAGAGCGCTTCCAGAGCTCGCCGGGGTGAAGGGCGGGAAGGTGGAACTGCTGACCACCGATGGCGTCCATCTCGTAGCGGATAATCCGGCCGATCTTGGCCCGAACTCGCTGGCCCAATGGCAGCATCGAATAGTGGCCAGCCGAGAGCTGGCGGACAAAGCCCCCGCGGATCAGCAGCCGGTGAGAAGCGGCCTCGGCTTCGGCAGGATCGTCACGCAGGGTTGGAATGAAGGCCTGGGACCAACGCATCGAAGCGGGAGGGTACCGATCAGTCGGGGTTGGCCGCGACCTCACGCACCGTCCGGCGCTTGATCTCCACCCGGTTCACATCACCCTGGATCTCGAGCAGCTCCTCGCGGGCAGCGGCGGCGATCGCCTCCGCGTCCTGATCGGCGGCCGCCAGCCGGGCGTCGATCCCCTCCTCGACCAGACGCTTCGCCTCCTCCACCAGAGCTTCGACCATTTGGGCTTCCGGGACCACTCGCACCACCTTGCCCTTCACAAAGAGGTGGCCGCGACCTCGACCGGCGGCGATGCCCAGATCTGCTTCGCGGGCCTCCCCCGGGCCGTTGACGACACAACCCATCACCGCGACCTGAATCGGGATCGACTCGGCCTCGAGCGCCTTTTGCGCCTCGTTGGCCACCCGGATCACGTCGACTTCGGCCCGCCCGCACGACGGGCAGGCGATCAGGTCGAGCCCTTTTCGCTCTCGCAGCCCGAGGTACTCGAGCAATTGCCTTCCGGCTTTGGCTTCCTCGATCGGATCGGCAGTGAGCGAAAAGCGAATTGTGTCACCGATTCCTTCCAGCAAGAGGGCGGAGATTCCGGCCACCGACTTGATCAGGCCGCCGGGAGGTGGGCCTGCTTCGGTGACTCCGAGGTGGAGGGGGTAGGGAACCCTCTCGGCGAGGAGGCGATACGAATCGACCATCGAGGGCACGCTCGAGTGCTTGACTGAGATCTTGATGTCGAAGAAGTCGACTTCTTCGAGATAGCGGATCTCTTTCTCAGCGGATTCCACCAGCGCCTCTGGAAGCGCCGACCCGTATTTCCTCAGGAGGTCCTTGTCGAGCGACCCGGCGTTGACCCCGACCCTGATCGGGACGCCCCGGTCCTTGGCCTCGCGGGCCACCGTCTTGATGTGTTCGGGGTCGCGGATGTTGCCCGGATTGAGACGGAGCCCCTGCACTCCCGCCTCGAGGGCAGCGAGTGCCAGCCGGTATTGAAAGTGGATATCGGCGATGATCGGTACGGGCATCCGGGGCATCATCTCCGCCAGCCCCTGGGCGGCCTCGACGTCGTTGCAGGTGATGCGAACGATGTCGGCCCCTGCCCCTTTCAACGCATAGACCTGCGCCAGTGTGCCGTCGACGTCGGCCGTCTTCGTGGTGCACATCGATTGCACGGAGATGGGGGCATCACCCCCGACCGCGATGGGACCGACGCGCAGCTGGCGGGACTTTCGGCGTGGAGTCACAGGAGCAATGTGCTAGAGGTCGATGGGGTTGACGAGGTCGAGGATGATCGCCACCAGGCCGAGGAAGCTCACCAGGGTGACGACCACCGCCGCCACCGGGATGAGGACTCGGACATTGACCTGACGGCGGAAAATCTTCTCGTAGAGCGCCACCGCAAAGTGGCCGCCGTCGAGCGGATAGAGGGGAAGGACATTGAGGGTGGCGAGCATCACGTTTACCGAGGCCAGCAGGAACAGGAACGGGCCCCAGCCAAATTCCTCGACCTGGCTACCGATGTTCCCCACTCCGATCGGGCTTACCGGCCGGATCTCGTCGGGAACGTCCGTGTCGCCCACCAGCACTCGCGCCAACTCCGACAATGTGCCGGGCTGGACAATGCGTCCCAGGACCTGGAAGGTGATGTCGACGCTCGATCCCAGCTGCCGCCCGGCAGTGGTCAGGGACTGCCAGAGCCCGAGGTCACGTTCGACCACGCTCGGGGCCACGCCGAGAAAGCCGCTCAGCTCGCCGGTGTCGGGATGGGTGCGAGTGGCGAGCGTGGCGGCGATATCGAGCTGGCGGCCATCGCGATCGACTGTGACCACCACGTCCTCTCCGGGACGGGATGAAAGCTCTTCACCCACCGCGGCCCAATCGGGAGTAGGGACACCATTCACAGCAACAACGGTGTCCCCGGGCTCGAAGCCAGCAGTGGCGGCCGGAGTGGGCTCGCCGGTCTCGGGGAACGTTGTCACGACCTCCGAAAGGGTGGTGGAGAGTTGTGTAACCCCATTAACCAGCAGCAACCCGGCAAACATCACGTAGGCGATGAGGAAATTCATGGTCACCCCCGCCAGCACCACCACCGACTTCTTCCAGAACGCCTGCTCGCGATAGGTTCGACCCAGATCGGCTTCAGCCACTTCCTCGAGCGGGTTCATCCCAACGACCCGGACATAGCCCCCGAGCGGGATGGCCTTGATTCCATATTCGGTCTCGCCCCGCCGGAATGACCAGATGCGAGGCCCGAAGCCAAAGAAGAATTCCGTGGCTTTGATCCCGACCGCCTTGGCCGCAAGGAAATGACCTAGCTCATGGGCGGTGACGAAGAAGACGATGGCGAGGACGCCGCCAATTGCTCCTAGCAAAGTGTTCCTGAGGCTACTTGACCGGGCTCTTTAACAAGACCCGGCGATGGCAGCGGCGGCGAATGAGCGGGCCTCCCGGTCGGCCGCCAGGACATCATCGACGCTGGCGACCGACTGCACGCCGACGCCGTCGAGGGTTCGTTCGATGACCGAGGTAATCGATCTAAATCCCAGTCGCCCTTTGAGGAACGCCGCCACGGCCACCTCATCCGCCGCGTTGTAGAGGGCGGGCGCGCTCTGACCGAGACGGGCAGCGCCAAAGCCCAAAGCGAGGGCTGGAAACCGGTCGAGGTCCGGCGATTCGAAGTTGAGGGAGACGCTGGCGAAATCGAAGGGTTTGATTACGTCAGGAGCACGGTCCGGATAGGTGAGGGCATAGGCGATCGGAAGCCTCATGTCGGGAGCCCCCAGCTGAGCCTTGATCGAACCATCCCGAAAACGGACCATCGAGTGCACCACGCTTTCGGGGTGGATCACCACCTCGATCTGATCGACGTCCAGTTCGAACAGTTGCTGAGCCTCCATCACTTCGAGTGCCTTGTTGGCCATCGTGGCCGAGTCGATCGTGATTCGGTCGCCCATCGACCAGTTCGGATGTTGCAACGCCTCCGCCGGTGTCACCGACTCCAGTCGGTCGATCTCCCAGGTGCGAAACGGCCCACCGCTGGCGGTGAGGATGACTCGTTCCACCGACTCCCGGTCTTCGCCGGCCAGGCATTGGAAGACCGCTGAGTGCTCGGAGTCGACCGGGATCAGCTCGCCTCCGCTTATTCGGAGCTCGCGGCGAATCAGCGGTCCGGCCGCCACCATCGACTCCTTGTTGGCGAGGGCGATACGGTTGCCGGCCCTGGCCGCCGCCATCGTCGGTGGCAGGCCGACCAGACCAACCACGCCGTTGACGACGACCGTCTGCGGAATCGCGGCAAGCTCGTCGAGGGCCTCGGGTCCGAACCTCGCCCGCTTCCCGAATTCCTTTGAGAACTCCTCGCGTTCTTCCTGTGAGCCCCCGGCCACCGCAACGGTCGCCTCTGGGAGAGAACGAGCGACTTGGGCCAGTTCCGGGCTGGGACGCCGGGCCCCGATCCCCACCACCGGCCAGCCCAGCTGACCTGCCACCTCGAGGCTCTGGCGGCCGATCGAGCCGGTGACCCCCAGCACCACCAGGGGTTTCATGCTCTAAAGGAGACCGGCTGTGCCCAAGAAGAGATACGCCGCCGGGACGACGAAGAGCAAGCCGTCGAGGCGGTCGAGCAGGCCGCCATGCCCAGGCATCGCCGCCCCCATGTCCTTCACCCCCAGGCTGCGCTTGATAAGAGACTCGGCGGCGTCACCGATCGGTGAGAGCAAAACGACGATCGCGATCAGGACCAGCGATTGGTTGAGGCTCACCGGGAAGTAGTCCACGGTCGAAAGGAAGGCGCCGGTCGCGATTGCCAGAACGGTGCCCCCGACGAAGCCCTCCCAGGTCTTGTGCGGCGAGAGTGCGGGCGCCATCGGATGACGACCCATCGCCTTCCCGCCGAAATAGCTCCCCATGTCGAAGACGGCCACCACGATCACCAGCAGCAGAACGAGGGGGATGGCCTGCGGGGAGCGGCCGATGATGATGGCGAAGCCGAGCAGGGACACCCAAGCAGTGCCGAAGACGGTGAGGGCGAGGTTGTCGAGCGGCCGCCGCCGGGGGACGAGGGAGAAGAAGAGCACCACCGCTAGAGCCGAGAGCAGCACCACCACCAGCATCGGCGCCGGGCCACCCAGATGGGCGGCGAGCGCGGTACCAAGCATGCCCAGCAACCCGAATAGGGCGATCGGGACATAACCGTTGCGTCGCAGAGTGGTGAAGAACTCGCCCAGAGCGATCACCATCAAGAAGGCGATGAAGGCAGTAAAGAGCCAGCCTCCGACAAAGAGGCTGACGCCGAAGAGCCCGATCAGCACCACCGCCGAGATGACTCGCATGGCCAGGTCGCTCGACGCCGCCTGCTCTATGTGCTCGAGCTCCTCTTCGGTTGGGCCTTTTTGGCCGGTGACGTCTCCAAAGTCGACGAGCCCGGTGCCGACACCGGCCATGGATGCCGCGACCGGCCCGGGAGTGGCCTCGGCGCCGCGCGCTATCTCCTCGGCCAGGTCCCGATATTCCGCCGTCGTGGCCGATAGATAGGCCTCTTCCGAGAGAGGGATGTCCTCATCCTCGGGCAGAAGTCCCTCGAGTCCGTCAGTGTTCTCGCCTTCGATTGGTTCCTCCCAAGGTCGACCGAACCGCCGGCCGGCGGGTGTTTCTGCCGCGGTTTCCTCTTGGCCAGTCATCGTCAGCTCACACCTCTCCGAGTTCGTGCTCTTTGTCGTCGAGGAGGCTGTCGATCCGGTGGACAGATTTGTCCGTCAGGTCCTGAAGCTCCTTCTCGCCGCGGCGAATTTCGTCGTCAGAGACCTCGCCTTTCAACGCCTCGATGTCTTCTTTGCTGTGCCGGCGCACGTTGCGGACCGCCACCCGGCCCTCCTCGGCCATGTGCCGCACCATGCGAATCAACTCCTTGCGTCTTTCCTCGGTGGGGGTCGGAAAGCTCAGCCGGATGAGGGTGCCGTCGTTGCTCGGGTTGAGACCGAGATCGGACGCCTTGATCGCTTTCTCGATGGCGGTGATCGAAGAGCGATCGTAAGGCTGGACGACGAGCAGACGAGGTTCGGGAACGGAGAACGAGGCAATTTGCTGAAGGGGCGTCGGGGTGCCGTAGTAATCCACCTGAATCCGGTGCAGGATTTGGGGATTGGCCCGTCCGGTCCTGACGGTGGCGAACTCAGAGCCGACGTGCTCGGACGCCTGCTCCATCTTTCTTTGCGCCTCGGCCAGGACCTCTGTGATCATCCCGCCTCCTCTTTAGTGGACGATGGTGCCGATCGGCTCGCCGGCTATCGCCCTCACGATGTTGCCTGCAACGGTCATGTCAAAGACCACGATCGGAACGTCGTGCTCGCGGCACATCGTAATTGCGGTGGCGTCCATCACCCCGAGTTCCTGGGATAGGAAATCCATGTAACTCAGCTCCTCGAGCTTCTTTGCGTTGGGATCGAGCTTGGGATCGGCGGAGTAGATACCGTCGACCTTGCTTGCTTTGAGAAGGGCGGCGGCGCCCACTTCGACGGCTCGCAACGCTGCAGCGGTATCTGTGGTGAAGAACGGGTTGCCGGTACCGGCCGCAAAGACCACGACCCGTCCCTTCTCAAGATGGCGGCGGGCACGCAACCTGATATAGGGCTCGGCCAGCTGCTGCATCGAGATTGCGCTTTGCACGCGAGTCTCGAGACCGGCGTGCTCGAGCGCATCACGGAGCGCGAGGGCGTTGATGACCGTCGCCAGCATTCCCATGTAGTCGGCGTTGGCCGGATCCATGCCCTGGGCGTGCTCAGAGACCCCCCGCCAGATGTTTCCGCCTCCGACCACCGTGGCGACCTCCGAGCCGGCGTTGACGGCCTCGGCGATCTCGGTGGCGACTCGTTGTACGGTCGCCGGATGGATGCCATAGCCGGTGACCGGGTCGGCAAAGGCCTCGCCCGAGAGCTTGAGCAGAACCCTACGACCCATCAGTTTTCCTGGCCATCGTCTCCGCCGATTCGCAGCATCGCCATCCGCCGCACCGAGATGTTCTCCCCCATCCGGGCGGCAAGATCGTTGACCAGGGCTTCGACTGTCCCATCGAAGGACTCGGTGCGGGCGAATCTCTGGTCGTAGAGCACGTGGTCCTCGTAGTACGCCTTGACCTTGCCTTCGACGATCCGATCGATGACGTTCTCGGGTTTGCCTTCCAATCGTGCCTGGGCGGCAAAGAAGTCCTTCTCGGTCCCCAACTCGACCGGATCAACGTCCTCCCGCCGAATCCAACGCGGCCTGCCCCAGGCGATATGCATGGCTATCTCGTCGGCCACCTTTCGGAAGTCGGGATTCTTGGCGACGAAATCTGTCTCGCAGGCCAGGTCGACCAGGACCCCTATGACGGGGCGGTCTGCCTGATAGTGGACATAGGTGCCGATCGATCCCTGGTTGGCTTCTCGCTCCCCCGCTCGCTTGGCCACCTTGGCCAGCCCTCGCACCCGCAAGAGCTCCATGGCCTTTTCTGCGTCGCCCGCGGTCTCGACCAGGGCGCGCTTGGCGTCCATCATCCCTACCCCGGCCATTTGCCGGAGCTTTTGCACTTCTTTGGCCGCGACGTCAGCCATTGGCAGCCTCTTCGGGGGCGAACTCGGCTTCGGTCTGCGTGGTATCTGCACCCTTGCCTTCTCGGCAGGCCGCCGCCAGAGCCCCGGCGACTACCGATGCGGCGCGAATGGCGTCGTCGTTGCCGGCCATGACGAAGTCGATGTGGTCGGGGTCACAGTTCGAGTCGACCAGGGCCAAAGTGGTGATGCCGAGCCGGGTCGCTTCCTTGACCGCCGTGTGCTCGGTGTTTACGTCGACGATGAAGATGGCGTCTGGGGTTTTCGTCATCTCCCGGACCCCGCCCAGGGTCTGCTGAAGCTTTGAGAGCTCACGACTGATCGAAAGCCGCTCCCGTTTGGAAAGGCTGGCGATCTCTTGTGAGGCCTCCATCCGCTCCAGCTCCTTCATGTAGAAGATGCGCTTCTGGATGGTGGAGAAGTTCGTGAGCATGCCGCCGAGCCAGCGGAAGTTCACATAGGGCATGCCGGCCGACTGTGCTGCCTCAGCAATGGGCGCCTGTGCCTGTTTCTTCGTCCCGACAAAAAGGACGGTCCCGCCCTTGGCGGTGAGGTCCTTGAGATAGGCCGCCGCCGCTTCGATCTGGGAGAGCGTCTGGCGCAGATCGATGATGTGGATGCCGTTGCGCTCTCCGTAGATGTACGGCTTCATCTTGGGATTCCAGCGCCGGGTTTGGTGTCCGAAGTGAACGCCTGCCTCGAGCAACTGCTTGATAGTTACCGCAGTCACGATTTCTCCTTTGGTTGTTCCTCCGCCGGCTCGCGGCGCGCTCTAAGAGCACTCCGACCTGAAGGGATCGCCGACGTGTGTCGTTGAGAGGGATGGTAGCTGAGTCCCCCCTCCCCGCCTGCGGCGGTACTCCCCCCTTCGGGGGGAG
>JBOGEW010000057.1:0-4077 GCA_050742075.1 Acidimicrobiia bacterium | reverse complement strand
CTTCGGGGGCACCATCTGGCGGGAGCACGCCGAGAATGTCTCCGAGTCGCTGCAGAAGGGCACCCGGGTGATTGTCGCCGGTCGGCTCGAGCAACGCTCGTGGGAAACGGAGCAAGGCGAGAAGCGCTCGGTGGTCGAGCTGCAAATCGAAGAGATCGGACCCAGCCTGCGGTGGGCCACCGCCACCGTCAACAAGACCGCTCGTTCGGGAGGCAGCGATTTCGCCCAGCAGGGCAGCCCGGTTCCGCCGGGACCCGTCGCCCGTGACGACTACGGACCCGACGAGGCTCCGTTCTAGAAGTTGAGGAATTGAAAGGACCCATGTAATGGCTCGCGCTACCAACCTTGATCGAAAACAAAAGAAGCGCCGACCGGAAGGCCAGTTCCGGCGGATGAAAAAGAAGGTCTGCTACTTCTGCCAGGAGAGGGTCGATTTCGTCGACTGGAAGGACGTCTCCCTGCTTCGCAAGTACCTGTCTGACCGGGCCAAGATTCGCTCCCGCCGGGTCAACGGGAACTGCCCTCGCCACCAGCGCGAAGTGGCCGTTGCCATCAAGAACGCGCGGGAGATGGCCCTCCTCGGTTATATGGGCCGCGGATGAAGCTCGTCCTCAATGCAGATGTCAGCGCCCTCGGCCAGCGAGGCGACGTGGTCGACGTTTCCGATGGCTACGCCCGTAACTACCTCCTTCCCCGCAAGCTCGCCACTAAAGCCACTGCGGCTTCGATCGCCGCGGCTGAGCAAGCCGTAACCACCCGTGGAGCGGCGGAACGGAAACTGCGGGAAGAGGCGGAGGATCTGGCTTCCCAGCTCGATGGAACCAGGGTGGTGCTTGCCGCCCAGGCTGGTGACGAGGGCCGTCTCTACGGATCGGTGGGAGTTGCCGATGTAGTTGAAGGCATCCGCAAGTTCACCGGCCTGCAAATCGAGCGCAAGCACGTCGAACTGGCCGAGCCAATCAAAGCGATCGGACTTCACGAGATCACCGTTCGTTTTCATCCCGAGATCGCGGTACCGGTGACCATTGACGTAATTCCCGCCTGAATCGGTGGATATCTCGGTGGAAAGGCTTGTGGATTTGCGAGAGCGGTAAATCTCGCTCTTGAAGCAGGCGTTTCTGTCGGTGGTGCCTGCCAAATTGCAGGTAATGACAACGCTTGCCGAACGTCCACGGGCAGGGACTCGGGTTCCTCCCCACTCCCGTGAAGCGGAGGTCTCGGTTCTGGGCGGGATCCTGCTCTCGTCGGACGCTGCTCACGATGTGATGGACGTTCTTGTCCCTGAGGACTTCTACGTCCCGGCCCATCAGTCGATCTTTGAGGCGATTCTCGCCCTCTACAACAGCAACGAGCCGCTCGACGCGGTGACGGTTTCCGAAGAGTTGCGGCGTCGCGACTACCTGGAAAAAATCGGGGGCATCGCCTACCTCACAAGTCTCATCGACATGGTGCCCGGCGTATCCAACATCGGTTATTACGCCTCGATCGTTGAAGAGCATGGGTTGCGGCGATCACTGATCAAGGCCGGATCGGTGGTTTCCGAACTGGCCTTTCACACCGAGGATGAGATTGCCACGGTGCTCGATCGTGCCGAGCAGCACGTTTTCTCAGTGGCAGAGAAACGGGCGGCCAAAGGCATGGTCTTCATTGGCCCGCTTTTTGGGGAGGTGCTGGGGAAGGTTTCCGAGCTTGATGGCTCGGATCCGGTCACCGGCCTGGCAACCGGATTTCGCGACCTCGACAAACTGGTGGGCGGGCTTCATTCCGCCAACTTCGTGGTCATCGCCGCCCGTCCCAGCATGGGCAAAAGCACCCTGGCGTTGAACATGGCCAGCAATGTCGCCATGAAGGGAAAGACTGTGGCGATCTTCAGCCTGGAGATGTCGAAGGAGGAGATCGTGCAGCGGATGCTTTGTTCGGTCGGCGGAGTCGACTCGCGCCAGCTTCGCACGGGGGCCCTCGACGACCGCGGCTGGGAGCGAGTGACCGGCGCCGCCAACAAGATGTTCCGTGCCCCGATTTTCGTCGATGAC
The DNA here is from genome assembly GCA_050742075.1 of Acidimicrobiia bacterium. GTDB lineage: Bacteria > Actinomycetota > Acidimicrobiia > Spongiisociales > ZC4RG35 > JACCTH01. Next base: position 2,044 of record JBOGEW010000057.1, on the reverse strand, counting down.
TCCTCGATCGTGAATGTCACCGATATCCGGGCCAAGTGCCGACGAGTCGAGAGGTCGCACAATCTCGACCTAGTGATGGTCGACTACCTCCAACTGATGCAGGGGAACTCTCGTGAAAACCGTCAGCAAGAGATAGCCGAGATCTCTCGAGGTCTCAAGAACCTGGCCATCGAACTCGCGATCCCGATCATCGGGGTTTCCCAGCTCAATCGCTCATCCGAACAGCGCGAGGAAAAGCGCCCCCGCCTATCCGACCTGAGGGAGTCAGGGGCGCTCGAGCAGGACGCCGACATCGTCATGTTCATCTATCGCGACGAGTACTACCGCAAGGACACCGATCAGAAGGGTGTAGCCGAGGTGCATGTGGCAAAACATCGATCGGGGGAGACCGGCACGGTGAAGATGACGTTCCAGGCCAATTACACCCGCTTCACCGACATCGGCCGCGACCTCGGCTAGCGATTGTCACGGCAAAGTGAAAAGCGGCCCCGTCCGTTAGGCGGTGCCGCTTTTCGGTCCCTGGCTCCGTCCGATGGAGGATTGGAAGATTCTCTTGGAGGGGGAGAGTCTCGGTCTTCGCCAGGAGATTCAGTTGTCCTTTCTTTATCGGCGGTCGCCGCCTGAGGTAGAGAACCAGAACTTCTCGACCCCGAAGAACTAGTCCGGCGGACCGGGACGGTCACCGAATGCGGTTAAGTTCGCGTCCATGACCTGGCGCGAGCTTGCCGACGGAGTCTTTGTTCGTCGCTACGACACCCCCTTCGACCACAACGTCGGACTCGTCCTCGGGGCCGAGCGGGTCCTGGTGATCGACTCCCGCACCAATCCCCGCGAGGCCGACGAGTTGCGGGCGGAATTGGCGTCGGTGACGAAGCTACCGGTCGGGTGGTTGTTCAACACCCATCATCATTGGGATCACACCTTCGGCAATCAGCGCTTTACCGACGCTCTCATTTGGGGCCACCGCCGATGCGCCGAGACTCTGATCGAATCGGGCGAGGCCACCAAGAAGGAGATCATCGACACCTATCCCGACGAGGATTCCTATCGGGAGGTAGCCATCACCCCGCCCACCGAGTTGTTCGAAGCGAGTGCCAGCATCGACCTGGGCAATCGTTCGGTCAAGCTCGAGTACTACGGACGAGGTCACACCGACAACGACGCCGTGCTCCACGCAGACAGCGTCACTTTTGCCGGCGACCTGGTCGAAGAGGGCAGCCCGCCTTCGTTCGGCGATTCGTTTCCGCTCGCCTGGGTGGAAACTGTCGGGCTTTTGGCCGAGGCCGCCAACGAGGTCATCGTCCCTGGTCACGGGGCTCCGGTCGATTCCGAGCATCTGGTGGTGGCTCGATTCGATCTGGCCTGGGTCGGCAGAGCAGCCAAGGAGGGCAAGATGGGAGGGCTTACTGTCGAAGAGATCGACTTAAGCGACTCCCCTTATCCCGAGGAGCCGGCGCGGGAGGCGCTCGCTCGGGCTTATTCCGAGCTCGACTCGAAGTTCTCCCAATAACGAGACGGCGTCGGACCAAACTGGTAGAGGTATTTCGACTGCAGTCCAGTAGTCCCGTATGGGGAGCGCGCTGCCGTCGAGAGTCGAAAAAAGCTGATCTGTCCGATCTTCATCCCTGGATAGAGGGTGATGGGGAGGTTGGCCACATTGGATAACTCGAGCGTCAAATAGCCCCGATATCCAGCATCGACGAAGCCGGCGGTGCTGTGGATTAGAAGCCCGAGACGCCCTAGCGAGCTCTTGCCTTCCAGTCGCCCTACGAGATCGTCCGGGAGTTGGACCCGCTCGATCGTGGTGCCAAGCACGAACTCGCCCGGATGGAGAATGAAGGGCTCGTCTCCTTCGGTGGTGACGAGCTCGGTGAGATCCTCCATAGGCTGGCGAACATCTATGTACGGATAGCGACTGTTATTGAACACCCGGAACTGATTACCCACCCTCAGATCCACCGAGGAAGGCTGGATCGCATTGGGACCGACCGGATCGATAACCAATCTGCCCGAGGCAATCAACCGCTCGAGGTCGACGTCAGAG
>JBOGEW010000056.1:0-7824 GCA_050742075.1 Acidimicrobiia bacterium | reverse complement strand
GTGGTGCGATAGACCGCCGGATTGCCGGGAGCGGGCAAGCGGGCCGATTCCTCGATGAGACCGAGCCGTTCCAGGGTGTGAATCGAAGACTCGGAGTCGACGCCCCGGATCTCGGCTACCTGTCCTCGCGATACCGGCTGCCGGTAAGCGATCACCGCCAGCACCTCGAGGGCGGCGGCGCTCAGTCGCTTGGCCCCCGCAGTGGAGGCGAAACGCTCGAGGAACTCAAAGGTATCGGCGTGGGAATAGAGGCGCCATCCTCCCCCGGTCTGGCGCAACACCAGCCCCGAGCCCCGCGCAGCCAGTTCCGACGACAGTGCCTCGAGCTCATCGCTCACCGTTGTCAGCGGAAGTTCGAGAACCTCCGCCAGCTCCGCAACCGGAACCGGGGCTTCGGCCACGAAGAGCACCGCTTCGAGAATGGCTCGCGGGGTCATCAAGCTGACTCAGTCAGGTCGACGATGGAACGCGGCTGCGATCGGACGTTGATGGGACCCTCCCAGGATTGCTGTTGCACCGACACAAGCCCCCATCGCACCAGTTCGAGCAGGGCGAGAAAGTATGCCGCCACCTCGACTCGACGCCGGCAGGCGGCGACAAGCTCGTCGAACGTCGCATCGACCACTGCGCTCATCCGCGAGCGGATGTCGCCCATGGCCTCCTCGACCGAGGGGAGCTCGAGGTCGAGATGATCGAGGTCGGGCTCCGCTTCTGCCCTGGCTAGGACCCGTCTCGCAATCTGAGCGAGACCACCACTGTCGACCGGTAACCGAACATCGGCCGGACGCGGAGGAATCGTTTGATCGAGACCGCTCACGCGCGGAACGAAGAGCTGGCCTTCTTCGAACCTTCGCAGGAAAACGGCGGCGACATCTTTGAACGTGACGCACATCAGAAGTCGGGAGAGAAGCCGGTCCCGCTCTTCCATCAGCGCCAACTCCTCGTCCAAATCGACCTCGGCTCCGCGGGGAAGGAGATGGGATGCCTTCAACTCGATCAACGTCGCCGCGATGAGGATGAACTCGCTCGTCACCTCGAGATCGAGGGACCGCATCTCGTCGAGATAGCCAACGTACTCCTCGACCAGCGCGGTGAGGCTCACTTCGGCGATGTCGACCTGATGCCTGGTGATGAGCTGGAGCAACAGGTCGAGGGGCCCTTCAAAGACCGCGGTGGACACGACGTAAGTCACTAGCTACCCGCCAGTTTTCCATTCTTGCGTAGAAATAAGGGTGTTTATGCGGCCAAATCTACGCAAGAACGAACTAGCGGAGCCAGATGCCCACGACCCGCGGCTGCATAGGTTCACTCGCCACCACGCTTAGCTCGTCAACTCTGCGATTTTGGTGTGCCGAAATCGTTACTCAGCGGTCGGCCGCCACGAGGATTTCCCAGCTGCTGGCCTCGATCTCAATTGGACGATCGGCGTGGTGCGACCTAGCGAAGGCGACCACCAGCGGCTCGGTTCCGAGGTCGGAGAGTTCGTCGGCGGCAAGCTCTCCATGACGAAGGTAAAGGTCAGCCCGCCCGCCCTTGCTCTCGAAGAGCCGCCTCAAACCGACCTTCGCCAGTCCGGTGATCAACGAGCGTCCGATGACGTTGAGCTGAGAGTGTCGCTTTCCGAGGTCATGGAGCAAGGCCGCCCGAATCAGATCACGGCGCTCGGGAAAGTGTTGGGCCACGTGGCTCGCCGATTGGTAACCGTGCCGCTGGTCGGTGGCCGGCTGGTCGAAGAAGGCGGCTCCCTCCTCGCCCAAGAGCCAGTTACGAACGGTTGCTTCCTCGGCAGAGGAGAGCGGTTTCGATCCGAGGCTGCGAACAAATCTGCTGGCTAGGTGCGGCCAGGAACCGTGGGTCAGGAAACTCGCTTCGACTTGCAGTCGATGCACAAAGTCGCTTCAGGCCGCGCTTCGAGTCGAGCCGGGCTTATGTCACGGCCACAGTTGCGGCAGGTGCCGTACTCTCCGCTGGCAATTCGGGCGAGCGCCGCATCGACATCATCGAGCTGCTGCTTCAGATTGTCGACCAGCCCCAGAACCTCGGTGCGCTCGGCGGTGGCAGCGGCGGCATCGGCGAAGCCATCACCAAACACGACGTCGGGGCGAAGCTCGCCGGTCTCCTCGGAGCCGAGTTCGCCGAGCTGGTGGACCAGGCGCGTGCGCGCCTCGGTGAGGCTGGAGCGAACGGAATCAAAGTTGATAGCGGTCATTGGTTGTCACCGACTTCGGGGGTGGGATAGGTAAAAGACCTCAACCAGGTGTTGTGGCGAGACCCTGGTGTACACCTGGGTGGTCGAGATTCTAGCGTGGCCCAGCATTATCTGAACAGACCGAAGATCGGCGCCGCCCTCCACCATGTGAGTGGCGGCGGAGTGTCGAAGAGTGTGGGGTGAGACCGTCGAGGGGTCGATCCCGACCCGGTCCGCGTGTCGGCGGACGATTCGAAAAGCCGACTGTCGACTCAGCCGACCGCCGCGCAGGTTGAGAAACAGCGCCTCGGAAGCGGCTCCTGGTTTGGAGATCGCCAGGCGGTCTGGCAACCAGGCAAAAATCGCGGCGGCCGCGCTCGATCCCAATGGGACCAGGCGCTGCTTGTCGCCTTTGCCCGTCACGATCACCGTTCTCGCATCTAGGTCGAGGGAAAGAAGGTCCACTCCCACTGCCTCAGATACCCGGGCCCCAGTCCCGTAGAGGAATTCGAGCAGAGCCCGATCGCGTCTGCCGCTGATGGCCCCGACGTCGGGAGCCTCGACCAGGGCGAAGGTTTGCTCGACTGTGAGCGCCTTCGGAAACGACTCCCGGGGTTTGGCCCGGTCGAGAAGGCGGGTGGGATCCTCCGCCGACAGGCCCTCGGAGACGAGAAAGCGATGGAGCCCTCGCACCGCCGCCAGCTTGCGGGCGACGCTGGCTGGAGCCAGGCGTCGGCGGTGCAAATGCTTGACAAAACCATCGAGGTCGGCCGGATCCGGCTCCTTCTCGCCAAGAAAATCCAGGTACTGGGCGAGATCGCGTCGATAGGCGGCAATGGTGTTGACCGAAAGCCCTCGTTCGGCAGCCAGGGAGAAGAGGTAGTCCTCGACCCCCGGGCGGAGCCCCGTCATGTCGATCCCACTGCTACCGCCCGGCGAGGGCCGACTCGGGGTCGACATACTTCGTCCCCAGGCTCTGTGAGACCGCCTCGTGGGTGACCTGGTCGTCGACGATGTTGACTCCTCCTTTGAGCTCGGGGAAGCGCGTCATCGCCTGGCGAACGCCCTGGTTGGCAAGGGCGATCACATAGGGAAGAGTGGCGTTGGTGAGGGCATAGGTGGAGGTATGGGGCACCGCTCCGGGGATATTGCCGACGGCATAGTGAATGACTTCGTGAACGGTGTAAACGGGGTCCTCGTGGGTCGTCTCCCGGCTGGTCTCGAAGCACCCGCCTTGGTCGATCGCCACGTCAACCAGGACCGAGCCCCGTCTCATTGCCCGCACCATGTCCTCGGTGACGAGCTTGGGCGCTGAGGCTCCTGGGACAAGAACAGTGCCGATCACCAGATCAGCAGAGAGAACCTCTTGTTCGATGGTGAGGCGGTTGGAGGCGATCGTTGTCAATCGCCCCTGATAGATCGAGTCGAGCCATCGCAGGCGGCCGAGGTCCCGGTCGAGTACGACGACTTCCGCCTGCATGCCGACGGCGATGGCGGCGGCGTTGGTCCCAGCAATCCCTCCCCCGATCACAACCACCTTTCCGGGCCGCACCCCGGTCACCCCACCCAACAACACCCCGCGCCCGCCCTGTGCCTTTTCGAGAAAGTAGGCACCAACCTGCGTCGCCATCCGGCCCGCCACCTCTGACATCGGAGCCAGCAACGGCAGGCTGCGATCGGGCAGCTGCACGGTCTCGTAGGCGACGCACACAATTCCTCGCTCCCGGAGCCCCGTTGCCAGCTTCGGATAGGCCGCGAGATGAAGGTAGGTGAAGAGCAAGGTGCCCGGTCGGAACATCGCTATCTCGGCGGGCTGGGGCTCCTTGACCTTCAAGATCATCTCCGCCTCAGCGAATACCGCTTCGGCGCTGGCGATGATGCGGGCTCCCTGAGCCTCATACTCCTCGTCGTGGATCGTTGAGCCCTCCCCCGCCTGGGCCTCGACCAGAACCGAATGCCCTTGCTCGACCAGCTCACGCACCCCCACAGGCGTGATCGCAACTCGGTACTCGGCCGTCTTGATCTCAGCCGGCACTCCGATGATCACCGATGGCTCCTTCTTCTCGCCCAGAGCAAGAGTGCGATCTGGGTCTTGGCGTCGACTATCTCACCGCTCTCGATGCTATCGAGCGCCTCGCTCAGAGAGCGGGTCACGACCTCCATGCCGCGCTCCTCGGCTCCATCGGGTTGCCGCTCCCCAAAGCGAAGACCGGTGGCTGCATAGATATGAATCGTCTCGTCGGTGTACCCGGGCGAAGGCAGCATGCTCGTCAGATGGCTCAATTCGGCGGCGGTGGCTCCGATCTCCTCCGACAGCTCGCGGCTCGCCGCCGCCCCCAGGTCTCTTTCAGCGGGGTCGAGCTTTCCCGCCGGAATCTCGAACAGGCGCTTTCCAGCCGCGGTTCGAAACTGCGACACCAGCCAGACGGTTTCCTCGTCCACGGGAAGAATCGCAATTCCCCCCGGATGGCGGACGACGTCGCGGGCCACCGAATGGTTCTCGTCGATCAGATACCGACGGTCGTAGGCAAGGAACACGCCGGTGGCCAGCCGGCGATGGCCGAGAACGGAGAGGTTCACTCCCGGGTGAGTTGCTCGACGTCGATCTCGGCGTCGCGTGGAGCGGGGCGCACCATGGCGGCCTTGACCAAACCAAGAAAAAGAGGATGCGGCGCGTCGGGCCGGGACTGAAACTCAGGATGGGCCTGGGTGGCGACAAAGAAGGGATGGTCGATCAGCTCGATGAACTCGACCAAATTGTCGTCTGGGGATAACCCGGAGAGACGCACTCCCGCCGACTCGAGGTCGCGGCGGTAGCGATTGTTCACCTCCCAACGGTGACGGTGGCGTTCGTAGACGACCTCCTGGCCATACAGCGACCGCACCTTGCTCCCCTCATCGAGCTTGGCCGGGTAGCGGCCCAATCGCATAGTCCCTCCCATGTCGGCCACGCCGTGTTGGGACTCCATCAAGTCGATCACCGGGTGCGAGGTAGTGGGATCGAACTCGGTGGAGTTGGCATCGGCGTAGCCGAGCTCGGCCCGAGCGATCTCGATCACCGCGCATTGCAAACCGAGGCAGAGACCCAAGAAGGGAATGTTGTTCTCGCGCGCATATCGAGCGGCGGCGATCTTCCCCTCCACCCCCCGCGAGCCGAAGCCACCGGGAACGACGATGCCGTCGATTCCCTCCAGATACGAGGTGGCAAGCAATCCCGTCATCTCCTCTGAAGGTATCCAGCGCAAATCGAGCTGACGACCGAGGCCTGCGGCAGCGTGGCGCAGAGATTCGACAACCGATAGATAGGCGTCGGGCAAGTCGACGTATTTACCGACGATCCCGATCGATACCTTTTCTGTTGCAGACCGCGTCTTCTTGACCATCTCTTCCCATTTGCTCAGGTCGGCGGGGCCGGTCGTGAGCCCGAGGCGTTCGCAGAGCACGGCATCCAGGCCTCCCCGGTGGAGGATGAGGGGAACTTCGTAAATGTCGTCGGCGTCGGGGGCGGCGATCACCGCCTTGGGAGCAACGTCACAGAACAAGGAGATCTTGCGCCGGACGTTTTCGTCGATCGCCCGATCCGAGCGAACGACGATCACGTCGGGATGGATTCCATGGCTGCGAAGCTCGGCTACCGAATGCTGGGTGGGCTTGGTCTTGAGCTCTTCGGAACTGGCGATGAAGGGCACCAGGGTGACGTGGACGTACTGCACCTCCGTCCGACCGACATCATTTCCGAACTGACGAATCGCCTCCAGGAAGGGAAGGCTCTCTATGTCACCGACGGTTCCTCCCACTTCGGTGATGACGACGTCGACCTCGTCGCCGCCGAGCTTTCGGATCCGGCTCTTGATTTCGTTGGTGACGTGAGGAATGACCTGGACGGTGTCGCCGAGATAGTCACCCCGCCGCTCTTTCTGTATGACCGAGAGGTAGATCGATCCGGCGGTGACGTTGGATCCCCGTCGCAGGGCTTCGCCAGTAAAGCGCTCATAATGGCCGAGATCGAGATCGGTCTCACCGCCATCGTCGGTGACGAAAACCTCGCCGTGTTGGAACGGGTTCATGGTTCCCGGATCAACATTGATGTAGGGGTCGAGCTTTTGGTTGACCACCCGGAGGCCCCGAGAGCGGAGGAGGCGGCCAAGAGAGGCGGCGGTGATTCCCTTGCCGAGCGAGGAGACGACCCCACCCGTGACGAACACGTACTTGGTCACGGAAGGTCAGCGTAACAGCCCGGGCCCCTAGCCCAGGTAGCAAATGCGAACCCAGGGTTGCAACCGTTGCACAACGACGGTTACCGCCCACAGAATGTGAAATTCGCTAATTGATTCGTTTCTCGCTGCCGGCCCAGACCTGCTCGCGGAGGACATATTTCTGGATCTTGCCCGTCGAGGTCTTGGGTAAAGCTTCGATGATCTCCACTTCTTCGGGCGCCTTGAACTTGGCCAATCGCCCTCTCACCCACTCGATCAATTCCTCGCCCAGAACCTGCTCGCCGGGTTTTAGGACGACGAACGCCTTCGGCCGCTCGCCCCAGTGATCGTGGGGCATTGCTACCACCGCACACTCCAAGACCGCCGGATGACTGACGATCGCCTGTTCCACCTCGATCGTGGAGATGTTCTCTCCCCCGGAGATGATGATGTCTTTCTGCCGGTCCCTCAATTCGATGTAGCCGTCGGGATGCCACACCGCCAGATCACCAGAGTGAAACCATCCCCCCCGAAATGCGTGAGCGCTCGCCTCGGGGTCGTTGTAGTAGCCGGCCATCACATTGTTGCCACGCATCACCACCTCGCCCATCGTGTTCCCATCCCGGGCCACATCGATCATGTCCTCGTCGACTACCCGAATGGGATCGGCACCGATATACGCCACGCCCTGTCGGGCCATGAGCTTGATGCGACCCGATCCCTCTTCCCAGCCCGTTTGCGGTTCGCAAACGGTGTAGGGGCCGTAGGTCTCGGTCAGGCCGTATACATGGACGACGTCGGCTCCCAGGTCGCTCATCTGACCGATCAGGGTGGGACTGGGTGGGGCGCCAGCCGTGGTGACCGTGAACGTACGCTCGAATGGAGTCGCCGAGGGGTGATTGGCCAGCGAGATCAATACCGTCGGGGCAGCATTGAGGTGGGTCACCCGCTCGGCGGCGATCAGGTCCCACACCACCTCCGGGTCGACTGACCGCAAACAAACGTTGGTGCCGCCGATGGCAGTAATCGACCAGGTGGTGCACCAGCCGTTGCAGTGGAACATCGGCAGGGTCCACAGGTACACGGAGTTGGCGTGGTGATGGGAGTGGATCAGCTCCGCTAAGGCATTGAGATAGGCACCACGATGGGTGTACTGAACTCCCTTGGGCCGACCGGTGGTGCCCGACGTGTAGTTGATTGATATCGGCCGGTGTTCGTCGTCGACTCTCCAGGGCAAAGGCTCATCGTTCCCCCGCTCGAGAAATTCGTCGAAGCCGGGGCCGAGAACGATCGTTTCCTTCACTGCCGGCGGTGATTTGAAATCGGCGAACGATTCAAAGAGCGCCGGGTCGGCGATGAGCAAGGACGATCCGGAGTGATCGAGGATGTACTCGATCTCCGGTGCTGAGTGTCTGGTTTTGATAGCAACCATGACTGATG
>JBOGEW010000055.1:0-5300 GCA_050742075.1 Acidimicrobiia bacterium | reverse complement strand
CCCCCCGAAGGGGGGAGTACCGCCGGAGGCGGGGAGGGGGGTTCTGTTTCTCCGCCCGAAGGGGGAGTACCGCCGGAGGCGGGGAGGGGGATCCGGGGGGCGGCGAATGGAGCTCGCCTCGCTCCGCTCAAGGGAAAGGCAGTCCCTTATCATCGCCAGCGGGCGTCAACCCAGGAGGTACGAGCGTGGTGACAGGAAGATTTGGGAAACCAGTTCGACGTCGGGGACAGCGAGATGCATTGCTCGCTTTGCTGGCTTCGGGCCGCATCGACCGGCGTGAGTTTCTGCGGCGTTTCGGCGCCGGAGGGGTGCTTCTGATCGGTGGACCCGCCCTGCTGGCCGCCTGCGGCGACGGTGCGACCGGGACCACCGCTGCCGGTTCCGGAGTGACCGGTGCTCAGGGCGGGGGGGTCCTGGTGGTCGATAACTGGATCGAGTACATCGATCTCGACGACAACGGCGACTCGCTCACCATTGCTCGCTTCATGGAGGAGACCGGGATCGAAGTCGACTACATGGAGGGGGTCAACTCCAACGAGGACTGGTTCGGAAAGTATCAGCCCCAGCTCGCTGCCGGGGATCCCATCGGCATCGACATCACGGTCCTTACTGACTACATGGCTGCTCGCATGATCCGACTGGAGTATCTCGAAACCATCGATCACTCCAATGTCCCCAACATGACGAATCTCGCTCCTGCGCTGCAGAGTCCTGACTTCGATCCCAACCGTGATTACACCCTTCCCTGGCAGTCGGGTTTTACCGGCCTGGCCTACGACGTCGATCAGACCGGGCGCGAGCTCACCTCGCTTCAGGACCTGCTCGACCCCGCCTTCGCCGGCAAGGTCGGCTTGCTCGAGGGTTACGCCGACACGGTGCCTCTGTTCCTCCTTCTGGAGGGAAAGGATCCGCAGGCGGCCAGCGTGGACGAATACGTCGCCGTCACCGACCGGATTGCCGAGGCGATCTCGTCGGGACAGGTGCGTCAGGTTTACGGCAACGACTATCTCGACGCGTTGATCAATGGAGATTTGGCGGTGTCCCTCGGTTGGTCCGGCGACATCGTCTCCAGTCAGGAGGACACCCCCAATCTCCACTTCGCTTTCCCCGAGGAAGGCTTCATGATCTGGAACGACAACATGCTCATCCCCAAGGGTGCCGCCAACAAGGCCAATGCCGAGGCCTGGATGAACTTCTATTACGACCCGGTCAACGCCGCCGAGCTCGCGGCCTACATCTGGTACGTCTCGCCGGTGGTCGGGGCGAAAGAGGCGGTGACAGACATCGCCCCGGAGCTGGCTGATTCCGAGCTGATCTTCCCAACCGAGTCGACGCTGAGTAATGCCCACATCGTTCGTTCGTTCACCGAGGAAGAGGAAGCAACCGTCAGTCAGGCCGTTTCGGCGGCGACCGGAGTTTGATGGCAGAAACCCCCGCGGTTGAACTCGAACACGTAACTAAGACCTTCGCTGATTTCACCGCGGTTGAGGATTTGACTCTGGCCGTTGGGGACGGGCATTTCTTTGCCTTGCTTGGGCCGAGCGGGTGCGGAAAGACGACGACTCTGCGGATGGTCGGAGGCTTTGAGGAGCCGACGTCGGGTGTGATCAGGCTTCACGGGGAGAACGTGACCGGTCTAAAGCCCTACCGGCGTCCGGTGAACACAGTCTTTCAGAGCTACGCACTCTTTCCGCATCTCACCGTTTTCGAAAACGTTGCGTTTGGCTTGCGCCGCCAGGAAATAGCCGAAAGCGAGGTCAAGAAGCGCGTCGGGGATGTGCTCGATCTGGTCCAGCTCACAGGACGAGAAAACCGCAAGCCCCGACAGCTTTCCGGTGGGCAGCAGCAGCGGGTGGCCCTGGCACGGGCGCTGGTCAACCACCCCCGGGTGCTACTACTCGACGAGCCGCTTGGAGCCCTCGATTTGAAGCTGCGCAAGGAGATGCAGATCGAGTTGAAGCGGATCCAGCAAGAGGTTGGCATCACCTTCGTCCACGTCACTCACGATCAAGAAGAAGCCATGACCATGGCGGACACCATCGCCGTGATGCACAAAGGTCGAATCGAAAGGATGGGGGCGCCGACCGAGATCTATGAGGATCCCCGTACTGCATTTGTGGCCGGGTTCCTGGGAGCTTCCAACTTGATGGGTGGAACCGTGGACGGCGATCGGGGAACGATCGCCTTATCGGCAGGTGGTTTGGTCTATGCGGACCCCAAGCACATACCTCCCGAGGCTCGGGAGGTAAAAGTGGGAGTGCGACCCGAGAAGGTGAGCCTTTTCGCACCGGGCGACGAGACGGCGCCCCGCAACCGCCTCCACGGCAAAGTTACCGATGCCAGTTTTATCGGGGTCAGCACTCACTACCTCGTGCACTGTCCGCAAGTAGGGGAGATGGCGGTCGTGATCCAAAACCTCTACGACCGCAGGTTCGCCGTGGGCGAGGAGGTGGTGGCTGCCTGGAATCCCGATCACACGTTCGGGGTCGCTGAATGACGGTTGAGGCTGCTGCTCCTCCGCTATCGACCCCAGAGGCCGCCGATCGCGCCGCCCGTCGGCGTCGCCGGGTTCCATACCTTCTCCTCCTCCCAGGACTCGTCTTTCTCTTTGTTCTCTACGTCGTGCCATTAGTTGGTCTGGCCCGGATGGGATTGCAGAGCGGGAATCTGGTGTCGGGCTACGAGTTCACGTGGGAATGGGACAACTTCGTTCAGGTCTTCACCACCTATCGGCCCCAGCTCCTGCGTTCACTCCTCTATTCGGTCTCGGCGACGGTGATCACGCTCTTGGTTGGGTATCCATTGGCTTACGCGATCGCGTTCAACACCGGACGCTGGAAGAACCTGTTCCTCGTCCTGTTGTTGGTGCCATTTCTCATCCCGTTCCTGCTGCGAACCCTGGCGTGGAGGACGATCCTCGCTGACAACGGCCTGGTGGTCGAAGCTCTGAAGGCGATAGGGATCTTGCCCGACCAGGGTGGAAGGCTGCTCGCCACTGGATGGGCAGTGCTGGCTGGTCTGGTCTACAGCTTCCTCCCCTTCATGGTGCTGCCGATTTATGTGGCACTGGAGAAAATCGATCGGTCGCTACTCGAGGCCGCCGGCGACCTCTACTCCACTCCCTCGACCGCGTTTTGGAAGGTGACCTGGCCCCTTTCGCTTCCGGGCGTGATCTCGGGGACATTGCTCACCGCGATTCCGGCCGCGGGGGACTACATCAGCGTCCAACTCCTCGGTAATCCGCAGGAGACGATGATGGGCAATGTCATCGAAAACAAGTTCCTCTCCGTGATCGACTATCCGGCCGCGGCGGCGATCTCGATCACATTGATGCTGGCGATAGTCATCGCGGTGATCCTCTACGTTCGCTCAGTGGGCACCGAGGAGCTGATCGCTTGATGAGAACTCTGAAACGTCTCTTGCTGCCCGCGTATTTGGGGATCGGCCTGCTCTATCTGTTCCTCCCGGTCTTGGTGGTCATCCTTTTTTCCTTCAACGACTACCAGGGCCGTTTCAATGCCCGCTGGCAGGGGTTCACTTTGGAGCACTGGTTAGATCCTTTCGCGGTTGAGGAGGTTCCTCAGGCGTTGGGAGTCAGCATCGTCGTTGCAGCTATCAGCGCCGGAGTGGCGACGATCATTGGGACGCTGATTGCTTTGGCATTGACCCGTTATCAGTTCAAGGGTCGATCGGCCACGAGCGTCCTGCTCTTTTTTCCGATGGCAACACCCGAGGTCGTTCTCGGTTCCTCGCTTCTCGGGCTGTTCGTCGCTATGGGGACCGGAGCCGGTTTTTTGACCCTGCTCCTCGCGCACATCCTCTTCATCATCTCCTACGCCGTCGCCACGATCCGGGCGCGCATCGTCGGCTTCGACCGCCACCTTGAAGAGGCGGCGATGGATCTTTACGCCAATGAATGGGAGACATTTCGCAAGGTCACCCTGCCGATGATCCTCCCTGGGGTTTTCGCCGCCTTCTTGCTTGGGTTCGCCCTCTCCCTCGATGACTTCGTGGTCTCCAACTTCACCGCCGGCACGATTCAAACTTATCCCCTCTACGTATGGGGAGCGGCGCGGCGAGGAATTCCCGCCCAGGTGAACGTATGGGGAACGGTGATCTTCCTGGTGACCGTCACCGTGATGCTGCTGTTCCTCCGGGCTCAGAGGCGCCGCCAGCAAAGGCTCGGCCTCACCTAAACGAAACCTAATGCTTGGCGCTGCGGAAACCGCAGCTAATTGCACGCGGTTTTCAGGGTCATCCCGGATAGATCGCGCTTCTCTCTTGGAGGATTCTTTCCGATGGAACCAGTAGCCGCGTGGCTCCGTCCAAGAGGCAATGCGCTCTTGACCAGAACGGAGCCATAGGAAAGGACATCGGAATGAAACGGGCCACCCTTTCGATCATCGCTCTTTGCATGTTCCTCGCGGCATGCTCGGGCGCGACGACCTCTGGATTCACTGATGAATTGAGGGTCGAAAGCGGCGATGCGGCACCAAACACCACCGCGCCACCAGCCACAACCGCTGCCTCTGCCGAGGGAGGTGGCGATCAAAGTACGGTGGGAGTGCCTCCGGTCGACAACCGCCAGGTGATCTACGACGGCTCGATCCAACTGCAGGCGACCAACACGCGGGATGCCTTCGACCGGATCGTCCTCTTGGTGGAAACGTCGGGCGGATTCCTTGCTGCCTCTCAAGTCGCGGAGGCCCCAGAAGACGAGCAACCGGCAATCAACTTCACGGTTCGGGTGCCGACCGATCAGCTGACTGCCACTTTGGCCGAAATTCGCGACGTAGCCGATCGGGTGGTCACCGAGTCCCTCCAGAGCCAGGATGTCACCGACCAGTTCGTCGACATCGAAGCCCAGCTCCGCAATCTCTACGCTCTGGAAGAAGAGCTTCTGGCCTTGTTGGCCGAGCTGCGTGACAACCCCAACGCAGATCCGGCCAAGCTCCTCCAGGTCTTCGACCAGATCCGCATCACTCGCGGCGAGATCGAACAGCTCGAAGGACGCAAACAGCTGCTCACCGATCTGGTGTCCCTCGCCACGATCTCAATTGGCATCAGCCCGCTCCCGGCGGCCGTTCCAATCGTGCCGACCGACCCGGTCTGGGAGCCGGCGGTGCAGGCGCGGGAAGCATTGCGAAGCCTGGTTGAGGATTTGCAAGCGATCGGCTCTTTCGCCATTCGCTTTGTCCTTTACAACCTTCCGATTCTGATCCTGGTTGCCGGGCCATTCGTTTGGCTGGCCTGGTTCCTCTACAAGCGCACCAAGAAAACGACAGTCACTCCGCCAGTAG
>JBOGEW010000054.1:0-5249 GCA_050742075.1 Acidimicrobiia bacterium | reverse complement strand
TTCGAAGCGCAGGGCACCCAGGTTTTTGCAGCCTCAGTGCAGGATCTCGCTACCTCGACTGAGATGGCTGACCGCTTGGATGTTGACCTCCCCATCCTGGCCGATCGCGACCACCAGGTGGCAGAGGCCTTCGGCATTTATAACCTTCCTGGCAGCATGGGACCGTTCTCCACCCACTCCTTCTGGCTTATCGACCGTGACGGGCAGATCCGCTGGAGCGAGGTCTCACTCGAGATGTACGTCCCGTTCGACAGGGTCCGGGCAGCCGTCGCGAGCCTTGCTGAAGGTTGAAGCATCAGTCGATTGACCCTCCAAGCTGTCACGGTGGATATCGGCGACCATCTGCGTTTGGTTGGTCATACTGCCTTTGCCTCCTCGGGTAAGTTTGCGTCGAACTATGGCCCCGTCACGGCGGACGTAATAACGGAGCGCCTCCATCAATTCGTCGACGATCTCCTCGGTGCGCCCCCCGCGACCGCCTCAGGCACACAGGTCTCAATCTGATTCTGTAACAGGATGCGATTACCTCCTCGAGCGACGACTGCAAGGCTGACACCTGTTTCATGACGTCCGGGCAATGGCGCTCGTCGTCGACGACGGCGATCACCGCGTCGAGGTGACCCGGTACCGTCTTGAGCCGGTTGAGGCCCCTTGCTTGTGAACCTCTCATCTCATCTTCTCCAAAGTTCTCGTTTGTAAACCCCAGCCATTCTGGAATTCCCACCTCACCCCGGGTAGGGCTCGGGAACGCTGTGACAACGATCAGATCGGCGGCCAGCCGAGTTCAGCGAAGACCCGCTGGAGGGGAATGAAGAAAGTTCGCCAGGCCCCGCTGACGAACAGCACCCCGATCCCTACCAATAGCGCCCCGCCGATCTGCTCGAGCCGGCGGGCGTGCCTGCGCAGCCAATCGACCGAGCCCCGCAGCCGCTGAAATCCCAGGCCGAGGGCAACAAAGGGGATGCCGAGCCCGAGCGAATAGAGGGCGAGAAGCACCGCCCCCCACAGAGCGGTCTGGCTGGAGGCCGCGGTCGTCAAAATCGCGGCCAGGACCGGCCCGATGCAGGGCACCCATCCAAAGGCAAACGCCATGCCCAGCGGAAAAGCCCCTCCGACTCCCCGGCGCCGGTTCGATGCCGCCGGCCTCCACTCCCGATAGAGCCACGGCATCCGAATGACGCCGATCATCCCCAGCCCCATCAAGATGATCGCCACCCCCGCCACCCGGACGATGAGCGGGATGCTGGCCAACAGCACCGACCCAACGTAGGCGAAAGACGCTCCCAGAGCGGTGAACACCACCGAGAACCCGGCCACGAACAGAAGCGACGAGCGCAGGGTCACTGCCCTGGCCTCGCGCGTTCCCAGCTCGGAAACGGGCAAGGCGGTCACATAGGAAAGGTAGGAGGGAATCAGTGGCAGACAGCAGGGCGAGGTGAACGAGATCACCCCGGCCGCCACCGCCAGGAACGGAAGAGCAAAAGCCTCCACCCAACCAACATACTATGGAAAGTCGTAGATCAACTTGCCGATGATCGATCCCATCCCAACCGAGACCCGCTGCAGCCGCCGAATGCTTCACCTCATTTCCCTGCTCATCGTCGCCGCTCCCCTGGTTTGGTGGCTGATTGCATCGGAGATACCAACCGAAACGTCGGAACGACTCGCAGCCGAGCCGGGAGGACCGGCTCCCGATTTCAACTTGACTTTGTTCGATGGGACCAACTTCATGCTCTCACGCCATCTCTCGGGCGACGGGCGGCCGGTCGTCATGAATTTCTGGGCCTCTTGGTGCGTGCCTTGCCGCGAGGAGATGCCAACCTTCGATGAGGTATCACGGCGCAGATCCGACGTTTTGGTCCTGGGTGTGGCCGTTCGGGACACCGACAATGAGGCCCGCGCGTTCGCTTCGGAGGTGAGCGTCGGCTACCCGCTCGGAATCGACACCGACGGCGAGATCCTTGATCTGTACCCCATCATCGGGCTTCCCACCACCTGGTTCATCTCCGCCGACGGACGCATCGCCGCCATCCGCGCCGGTCAGGTCGACCAAGAGGAACTCGAAGAGCTCATCGACCAATACTTCACCGGATGACAGCCACTGGCCTGATCTTCTATGACAAAACGTCGTAGAATGGTGTGGTTCGCCGCAAGGAGAAGAACATGAGCAGGCTGCTCAAGATGTGCCTCAACTGGAAGGTCCTCGGCGGCCTCGCCGTCGTCGGCCTTGGAATCGGGCTGCTCGCACCGGAGCTGTTCGGTCGTGCCCTGCCCTTACTCCTGCTCGCCGCCTGTCCAATCTCGATGCTCGTGATGGTGGCCACTATGAGCCGCCCGACGATGCATGCGCCCGCCCCCGAGGACATCAAGTCCCTGCAGGCTCAACTGGCCGAGCTCTCCACCCAGCAAGAACAGGTCAAAGAACAACTAGCCCGGCTGGCCCCACCGTCATCGGAAGAGAACCGAGCCGAACCCAGGTAGCTCACATCAAAAGCTCGGCTTTGAGTTGCTGGCGGACGGTCAACGTCGCCACCGCCACGATCACCAGAACGAGCATCCACCAATTCAGCCGGACCGTGAGGTTGGGCCACCGATTGGTGAACCGCCCGAACACCGACCGAACGACGGCGACCGCGCCGACGGGGAGCACCAGCAGACTCGCTGGGTTGTACTCCCAGGCCATCGCCATCTTCCCCCGCATAAGCCACATCACCCCTCTACTCATCCCACAGGTGGGACTCATTACCCCCAGGTAATGAAGGGGTCCATGAAATCCGTAGGGAGGCTGGCCGAACAGCGCCATCAACAACGCGGCTATCAACCCCACCCCGGCCAGCCGGGTCATCGCCCGATGGCGGTCATGATCCTCCCACCAAAGCACCACTCTCCGGCTCACAGCACACACAAGCCTGGATTGGCCACAGCCAGCATCGACATCCAGGTCGCCCAGGCCAGCCACCCCAGACACACGAGGGCACCCAACCGGACCGAGAGGTTGCTGACGACCCCCCACAGCGATCGGGAATGGGGTGCCGGCATCGACAGGGCCTGGGCTCGTTCGCTGATGGTGTCGGCGGCGCCAAAGCTGGCCACCTCCGGAGCGACCAGCGCCTCAGTGGCTGCCAATAGGGTACGCCGCATACCCTCTCGGCCATCCCCGATCGTATCGGCGGACTCCTCATCCGCCCACCGCTCAAGAGCGAGCCTGACCATCCGGGCTCCACGCGCCGCCAACGGATACCAGCCGAACGCCCCTTCGATCGCACCGGTCGCCAGCAGGAATCGGTGGTGTCGACGGCTGACGTGGACGGCTTCATGCGCGATTACCGCCTCTGCACCTTGTCGACCGACCGCGTCGAACATCCCCGAAGACAGCACCACCTGCGGTGGCCGTCCCCCCACCGCATAGGCGATCAGTTCACTGGTGGGGAGGATGACCAGGGTGTGTTCGCCCCGCTGGCTGTGGCTGCCCAGCCACCCCTCGATTCGTAGGCGTCGCTGCGCGGCGAGGACCCGGTAGGCGCCGCCCCCCGCCGCCCCGGCGAGGACCACCGCCAGCGCGCCACCGATAGCGCCGGCCAAACCGCCGGGTGCCAGGCCACCGAAAATACGCCGGCAGATGAGGGCCAAATCGGCGGCTCCAATCAGATCGAGCAGCGTCGGGGTCACCGACAGCAACAGCCCGGCCTCCACCAATGCAAAACCCATCAGTTGAACTGACACCGCGTTGCGTGCGAAATGGGCAGGATGGCCCCGACGTCCCGAAACCCTTACCCACCCCGGACCTCCAAGCAAGACCAGACCACCCGCTAAAACGACCGAGATCATCGATCGATCCGTAGCACGCGGCGAAGCTGGGCACGGTCCGCCTGGCCCATCGACTCCACGAAGTGGTTGAGGGCCTCTGCCCGATCGTCCGCTAACGCCAGCAGCTCCCCCATCCGGCGAGCGGTCCATTCCTCCCGACTCTGGACTGGGTGATAAGCGAAGGCGCGTCCATCCTTGCGGCGCTCCAAGAGGCCCTTGCGCCACAGCCGGACCAGAATGGTCATCACCGTCGTGTAGGCCAATTCCCGCTCAGCCGTAAGAACATCAAGCACTTCGCGAGGGGTCAACCACCCGCCACGATCCCAAACCGCCTCCATCACCCGCGCCTCCAACTCCCCCAAGCGGGGCAACCGTGAGGGATCCTTCGAAGGTGATTTGACACCGCCAACCGAGCGTCGTCTTGTGGGCACCAGGTCCAGCACCATAGTCCCAACCCGGGAAGCCAACCGAGCTTCATCTACGACGTAACATCGTTGATAGATGGCATCACCCAAGATCGACACCAGTCGTTCCGTCCGAACCCGATTCAGACATAATCCCGGTCTGCTCGTCCGGCTGGCAGCCCTGACGATCGTCGCCGGCTCGCTGGGGTTAACCGTCATATTCGGATCCCGTTTCGGACAGGACCCCACCTTCATCGCCAGCCCACTGATCGGAAAGTCGGCCCCTGACTTCACACTCCCATACCTTGCCGACACCGGCCACTTCACGCTTGGCGAACTGCGCGGGAACGTAGCCGTCGTCAACTTCTGGGCATCGTGGTGTGTCCCCTGCCGGGCCGAACACGCCGATTTGGTCGCCACCGCAGACGCGTTCACGGACAGGGGCGTTCGCTTCGTCGGAGTGCTTTATCAGGATGACCCGGAGCCGGCCATCAACTTCCTCGATGAACTCGGCTGGGGCGACAACTACGACTACGTCACCGACCCTGGCTCGCGAGCTGCCATCGCCCTCGGTGTCTTTGGAGTCCCCGAGACCTTCTTTATAAACCCCGAGGGCGTCATCATGGGAAAGATCGTTGGCCAGGCCAGCGCGGTGCTTCTCGGTACCACCCTCGACCAGATCCTACGAGGCGAACAACCCGGTGAACACACCGCCGGCACCGTGCAGTCCGGGCCGGGTGGCTAGGTCTTACCAACAATGCAACAAGCGTATTGTTGTCGGCCCACTCCATCCATGGGCGGCATCAGGCACTAGCCCTCCAAGAAGAATTCTCTCTCGTGGCCAGCCTATGCCGGGCGTCATAGAGCGCCATGAATGAATGCACGTCACTTGGTTGACAGACCGGAGCCGTCTGGAAACTACGGTTTGGTCATGACAGTCTTCCGTTCCATCGTGCTTTTCGTGGTGGCCGCCATCGCCGAGATTGGTGGCGCTTACCTGGTCTGGCAAGGAGTCCGTCAACGACGAGGGGTCATGTT
>JBOGEW010000053.1:0-3347 GCA_050742075.1 Acidimicrobiia bacterium | reverse complement strand
TGTCGGGCGGCCAGCAACAACGGGTGGCGATCGCCCGGTCGCTGGCCATGCAGCCCAAGGTGATGCTCTTCGACGAGCCGACCTCGGCGTTGGACCCGGAAATGATCAAGGAAGTCTTGGAGGTGATGGAGGAGTTGGCTGCCACGGGGATGACGATGATCGTGATCAGTCATGAGATGGGATTTGCCCGGGCGGTCGCCGATCGCATCATCTTCATGGCCGACGGTCAGATCGTCGAGGTCGGCCCTCCCGAACACTTCTTCACCAACCCCACTGAGGACCGGACCAAGACCTTCCTCTCCCAAATCCTCTGACCCCCCCGGCTACGCCGGCTCTCCCCCTCCGGGGGGAGAAACCAGCGACCCAGGGTCGCAACGGTGGTACAGCAACGGTTGCAGCCCAGAGAAGGAAGCGACGTGCCCTAGCCTCCCCGGGTGCGCGGTCGGTTTTTCGCGATCTTCCTCTTTCTCATCGCTTGCGGGGCTCCTCTGCAGAGGACGACTCCCGTGGCTCCTTCCACACTTTCGACATCCACCTCGACGACTGCCACCTCACTGCCGACTACTACGGGACCACCGACTACTACGGCAGCGCCGAGCACAACCACGATGACGGAACGAGGCACCCTCGTCATCCATGGGGTTGGGGACGTCAACCTTGACACCTCTTATATACCGGCGCTGGCCGAGCGCGGCTTCGACTGGGCCTGGAGCGGACTCGACGGCTTGTTCCTCGATGACGATCTCACGGTCGTCAACCTCGAGTGCAGCCCATCGCCCCTCGGCTCACCCGAGTCAAAAGAGTTCACTTTTCGCTGTCCGGACGGGTTCACCGAGATGGCGGCAGCCGGCGTCGAGGTAGCGAACCTGGCCAACAATCACTCCCAGGATTTCGGTAAGGAAGCTCTCATCGACGGCCGTCTTCGATTGCTCGAGGCAGGCATCGACACGGTCGGCGCCGGCGGCAACGTCCGCCAGGCCAACGGCTTCTTCCCCTACCTCATCCGTGGCTGGAAGGTGGCCGTAGTCGGTTTCGGAGGAATCCAACCCCATGCCGGCTGGCTCGCCACTGAGGACCGAGCGGGGATGTCCGATGGCGACGACATCGAAAGCATGACGGCGGCGGTGGCGCGGGCGGAAGCTTGGGCCGATTGGGTGGTTGTCACCGTACATTGGGGAGTGGAGTTGGATCTTGCCCCGCGTCTCGACGACATCGAACGGGCCGAGGCGATGATCGCTGCCGGCGCCGACGTCATTTTTGGCCACCACCCGCACCGTTTGCAGCCACTCGAGGTCATCGCAGGCACTCCGGTGGCGTGGAGCCTGGGCAACTTCGTCTGGCCCAACTTCTCGCCGGCCGGTTCCGAGACCGCGGTCGCTCGGATCGTTATCAGTCCCACCGGCGAGATCCAGAGTTGTCTGATAACGGCCTACATCGAAGGTCCGGGCCATCCCGTTCTCACCGGCGAGCCCAATTGTGTGGACACGTGACCGAACCCGGTCCCAAAAGGCGTTGGGCGGTCCCGATGGTGATCGCCCTGGGCGGCGCCCTCGGCGCTGCTTCCTATCTCGCCGCTCCCGACAACGTCCTCACCCAGATGCTGTCGTCGCCAACTACGACATCGAGTACCACATCGACTACGGCAGCATCGACCACCACAACCCGACCGGAGCCCACCACAACCCTTGCTCCCACCACCACTCTTCCGGCGCGCGAGCCGGGGACAGTTCCCGGGTTCACCGCCGGGCGGCCGTGGGGGACGACTGTGGGATTGACCATGTTCCGTGGTAACCCCACTCGCACCTTTTATGGAACGGGGCCGTTGCCGAGCAATCCGCAGGTTCTGTGGAGCTACCCGCCCGAAGGGGCGATGTGTGGCTTCTCCTCCGTGGGTGGGGTTAGCACTCAGTGGTGCGGAAGTGGTTGGACCGGCCAGCCGGTGGTTTGGGAGCGACCGGACGGGACCACGGAGGTGATCTTCGGCGCCTATGACAAGTCGGTCCACTTCCTCGATGCCGAATCAGGCGCAGAGCTCCGTCCGTCTTTCGCCACGAACGACATCATTAAGGGTTCCGTCACCCTCGACCCCGACGGTTACCCGCTTCTGTACTTCGGCTCACGTGACAACAAGCTGCGCATCGTCGCCCTCGATCGAGACGAACCAACCGAGCTGTGGAGCCTCGATGCCGACGCGGTCGACGGAATCTGGAACGACGACTGGGACGGCAATCCGGTGATCGTCGACGACATGCTCTACGAGGGCGGGGAGAATGGGTGGTTCTTCGCCATCAAACTCAACCGCATCACGGGCACCGATGGCCTCGTCGCCGTAGACCCCACGATCGTTTTCTCCACTCCCGGATGGACGAGCGAACTGGTTTCACAGGTTGGCCGCAACGTCTCGATAGAGAGCTCGGTGATGGTCCACGAGCAGGTCGCTTATCTGGCCAACTCCGGTGGCAGGGTGGTGGGTTTCGATCTCTCCGACATCGCCAACGGCAACGCCCCGGTGGCCTTCGACTACTGGGTGGGCGACGACACCGACGCCACCCTGGTCTCCGATGCAAACGGGGCGGTGTACGTGGCGGTGGAGGAGGAGCGCAAGAACGAGCGCAGCCGCGAGCTCGGCCAGCTGATCAAGCTCGATCCCCATCTCTCTGATCCTTATGTTTGGGGCGTCCCGGTCCCCGGCGGTGACGTGGTCGGCGGTCTCTGGGCGACACCCGCGCTCGGTGATGGGGTCATCTACGAGGCAACGCAACCGGGCGAGTTGCTGGCGGTCGACACCGAGACCGGGGAGGTCACCTGGCGCGAGGAGATCGGCTGGCATGCCTGGTCCTCACCGGTGGTAGTCGAGGACGAGCTACTGGTGGCGACGTGCACTGGCGAACTGCGGGCCTACTCCCTGACCGATCCCCGGCATCCATCTCTCACCTGGACGCTCAAGCTGTCGGAATCGTGCATCGAATCGACGCCGGCGGTCTGGAACGGCCGGATCTACGTCGGGGTGCGCGATGGCAGGTTCTACGCCGTCGGCTAGCCCTGTTTCTCCCTCCAGCGAGCGAAGCGAGCGTTGGGGGTGTACCCCGAAGGGGGAGGGGGGCCTAGAGAGTTATCTCGTCCCAGCGGTTGCTGTCGGCCACGTCGAAGACGGTCCAGGCCATCCCCACCGCTCCGTCGATCAAGCCTTTCTCTCCGGCGGGGGTGATGGTGTGGGCGGCGAATTCCGGCTGGTGATTCACCGCCGGCGTGCTGTCGATCGAGATCATGGGATGAATGGTGGGAACGAGCTTGGAGACGTTCCCCATATCTGTTGAGCCCGATACGGTCGGCGGTAGGTCCTTACC
>JBOGEW010000052.1:0-4054 GCA_050742075.1 Acidimicrobiia bacterium | reverse complement strand
TCCCGCTGATGGGCTACGAGCACCAGTATCTACAGACCGGACCGGTCCCCGAGCTGAATCGATTCGACCCCTCGATTCCAGAGGAGGAGATCGTCTACCCCTCGGTGAGGGAGCTCGACACCTATATCTATTTCCGTCAGCACTGGAACTCCTTTGGGGTGGGGAGCTACCGCCATGCACCCCGTCCGGTCCCGGCCGGGTTGGTCGGCCCCAACGCCATCCATCCCTTCACCCCCAATGACTTCGAAGGTGAGGCATGGGACAAAGCCCGCGCGATCTTTCCGCTTCTGGCCAAGACCGACTTTCGAACTTATCCCCGTGCGATCAACGGGATCTTCGCTTTTCCCGTCGACGGGATGCCCATCGTCGGTCCCAGCCCGATCGCCGGAGTATGGGTGGCAGCAGGTTCGTGGCTCACTCATGCCGGCGGAGTCGGTAAAACACTGGCCGAGTGGATGACCTCGGGCGACACCGAATGGGATGTCCGCCAGATCGACGTCAACCGCTTCCATGGTTTTCAAACCACCCGCCGCTTCATCGAAAAGGTGTGCGACAAGAACTACGCCGAGATCTACGACATCATTCACCCCCGGGAGCCGATTACCGAGCCGCGCAACGTCAGGCTCTCTCCGTTTGATGACAGGCATCGAGCCCGCGGTGCGGTCTTCACTACTTTCGCCGGTCTCGAACTGCCGAACTGGTTCGAGTCCAACTCCGAGCTGGTGGAACGATTTGACCAAGAGATCCCCCGGCGAAGTGGGTGGGCCGCCGAGCACTGGTCACCGATCCAAGGGGCCGAGCATCTCGCCACCCGCGCCGCGGTGGGCCTTTTCGACCTGACCGGGCTTTCGATCATCGAGGTTTCCGGCCGTGACGCCATCCAGGCGGTGCAATGGCTCTGCTCCAACCAGATGGACGTGGCCCCCGGACGGGTCGTCTACACCACCTGGCTGACGCCTGCTGGTGGGGTTCGGAGGGACCTGGCGGTAGTTCGGCTCGAACAGGATCGCTTCTGGATGTTCGTGGGCGAAGGCACCCGCCCGCGCGATCTCGATTGGGTGCGTCGCCACCTGAACGGATACGACGTGGCGATAACCGACCTCTCCGATTCCTATACGGCCCTCGGGCTCTGGGGACCGAAGGCGCGGTCGGTGCTCGAACGCGTTTCCCCTTCTGACCTCGACTTCGGCTATTTCCGGGCGCGGTGGATCGATCTCGAATACACCCGTGCCCTGGCGGTGCGAATTTCCTATGCCGGTGAATTCGGATGGGAGCTGCACTTTCCGCCCGAGGCCGCCCTCCCCGTTTGGGATCGGCTGGTCGAAGCCGGGACCGACCTGGGTATGACTCCGGCTGGCTTTGGCGCCTTCGATTCGTTGCGGCTCGAAAAGGGCTATCGGGGATGGGGCACCGACGTTTACACCGAGTACGACCCCTACCAATCGGGCCTCGGGTGGACCGTCAGGCTCGATAAAGGAGACTTCCTCGGGGCTGGGGCCTGTCGGCAGCTCGCCACCCAACCCCCCACCAAGAAGCTGGCTTGTCTGACCCTCGAGGAACCGGGGGCGGTGGTGATGGGGTACGAGCCGATCATGGATGGCGATCGTTGCGTCGGGCACGTCACCAGTGCCAACTATGGCTATTCGGTCGGAAAGTCCATCGCCTATGGGTATCTACCGGCTGACCTGGCCGTCGAAGGAAGCCAACTCGAGATCATCTACTTCGGCGAGCGCCTCGCCGCCGCCGTCGCTCCCGACCCCCTGTTTGACCCCAAGATGACCCGAATGAAAGGGTCACCGGTCTAGGTGACCACCATCGGTCGCTGATGCCACGAGAAGGCACCACCCGAGCCGAGCGGCGAGCCAGTCGGGGCGGCGGGCTCCAGCAACTGCCGTGGCGGTTGGTGACGAATCCGTATCGTCCGATCGAAGTCATCTCACCCGATCAGGTGGAGGCGATCCACGACGCCTCACTCCGAATCCTGGCTGAGATCGGGATGGACTTTCTGCACCCCGAAGCCCTGTCGATCTTCTCTGAATCCGGGGCCGAGGTTGAAGCCGGGACGGAACGGGTCCGTTTCGACCCCGAGTGGATCGTCGAGAAGGTGTCGACCGTCCCGAGTTCGTTCACCCTCCACGCCCGCAACCCCGAGCACAACGTTTTCGTCGGAGAGAACAGCATCGCCTTCGCCACGGTGGCGTCGCCGCCGAACGCCTCCGATGCCGACCGCGGACGACGGGTCGGCAATTTTGACGATTTCCAGAACCTTGTCCGCCTCGCCCAGTCCTTCAACGTCATCCACCTCTTCGGGGGCTACCCGGTGGAGCCGGTGGATCTTCCGCCCAGCACCCGCCACCTCGATTGTCTATCGACCGTGGTGCGTCTGGGAGACAAGGCCTTTCATGCCTATGCCTTGGGTCGCGGGCGAATGACCGACGCCATCGAGATCGCTCGCATCGGTCGGGGGGTGAGCCCCGAACAGCTCCGTGGGGAGCCTTCGCTCTTTACGGTGGTCAACACTTCTTCGCCCCTCCGTCTGGACGGGCCGATGATCGAAGGACTGATCGAGATGGCCCGCATGGGTCAGGCGGTGATTGCCACCCCCTTCACGCTCTCGGGAGCGATGGCCCCCGCCACCATCGCCGGAGCGTTGGTCCAGCAGAATGCCGAGGCGCTCGCCACGATCGCCCTGATCC
This sequence comes from Acidimicrobiia bacterium, assembly GCA_050742075.1. Classification (GTDB taxonomy): domain Bacteria; phylum Actinomycetota; class Acidimicrobiia; order Spongiisociales; family ZC4RG35; genus JACCTH01. Next base: position 1,358 of record JBOGEW010000052.1, on the reverse strand, counting down.
AATGTGTCCATCCCGGAGCCCCGGCGATGTATGGCGGGTTCACTTCCAACGTCGATATGCGCTCGGGTGCCCCTGCCTTCGGTACCCCCGAGTACACCAAGGCGGCGTTGGCCGGAGGCCAGCTGGCCCGCCGGTATGGATTCCCTTACCGATCTTCCAATGCCTGTGCCGCCAATGCGGTCGACTCCCAGGCGGCCTATGAAAGCGAAATGTCGACGTGGGGCGCGGTCATGGGCCATGCCAATCTCATCATGCACGGTGCGGGGTGGATGGAAGGGGGACTGGTGGCGTCGTTCGAGAAGTTCATCATTGATGTGGAGATCCTGCAGATGATGAGTGAGTTCCTCCAGCCGTTGAAAACCGACGATGCCAGCCTTGCCCTCGATGCCATCACCGAGGTCGGGCCCGGCGGACATTTCTTCGGAGCCGCTCACACCCTCGAGCGCTACGAGACCGCCTTCTACTCTCCGATCGTCTCGGACTGGCGGAACTTCGAAAGCTGGCAAATCGCCGGTTCTCCCACCGCCGAACAACACGCCAACCGCATCTGGAAACAAGTGCTCGAAAGCTTTTCCTCGCCTCCGCTGGCCGAAGAGCGCGCCGCAGAACTCACCGACTTCGTCGAGCGCCGTCGAGCCGAAGGCGGGGTTGACTAGACCAAGATGCCAAAGAGGTTCCTTCGAAGCCCAAATGTCGTCTCCTTACGAGCGTTAATAGGTGAGTATGCAGAGGGGAGGCACGTGCGAGCCTTATCGCCGTCGGGGTGGCCTCAAGCGCAACCCGGGAGAGGCGGAGCCTGCGCCTCTAACTGCTGGCCGGCGGGCGATCTGTCGAGGATCGGTGTCGCACCAGCCACACGGTTGCTCCGACGCCCAGCACCACAGCTCCTGAGATGACCGAGCTAGCGGGAAGCGAGAACGCGAGCAGGGCACATCCGGCGACCCCGAATATCTGCAGCGGTTTGGGCCATCGTCGGTGCTTGGGCGGCTGGGTGAAGGCGGCGGCGTTGGCGATGGCGTAGTAGATGAGCACTGCGAAGGAGCTGAACCCGATGGCGCCCCGGAGGTCGGCTACGGCCACTATCACCACCACAATTGCGCCGACTACCAGCTCTGCCCGGTGGGGGGTCTTGTGGGTCGGGTGCACCGCTTCCAGCCAGCCGGGTAGCTCGTGGTCGCGTGCCATGGCGAAGCTGGTGCGGCTTACCCCGGCGAGGAGCGATAGCAGCACACCGAGCGCAGCCACGGTTCCTCCCACCCGAACCAGGGCGGTGACCCAAGGGAGACCGCCGGCCGAGGCGGCCGCGACGAGAGGGGCGGAGGCACCGGCGAGTGTTTCGGGGCCGACCGCCACTAAAG
>JBOGEW010000051.1:0-5884 GCA_050742075.1 Acidimicrobiia bacterium | reverse complement strand
TTCTCCTCGCGAATCTGCTCGCCCGCGGCCCGGCCCCGGCGAGCGGCAGCGATAACCGCCCCCTGGGCTGAACCATCGACGTCGGCAGAGTCATCCATTGCCTCTAGAAGGATCTCCCCGAGTAGCTCATATCGACGCACGGGGATAGCTACCGAGAACTCGCGCGTGGCAGTCGAATAGAGCTTGGGCGCTCGCCCAGAGGTGCGTGAACGGCTTTCCACTCTGTTAAGGGGCACTTCGAGCAGGCCCGCCGCCAGGAGCTTCTCGAGATGGAAAGCGGCCAGTTTGCGCGAGATTCCCACGGCTATGGCAGCCTCCTCTCGGCTCACCGGCCGCCCCGCGTCCCGAATGAAACGGTAAAGCCCAAAGCGAGTCTGATCGTCTAAGGCGCTTACGGCTGGAACGTCGCGATGCCACATGGCGGCCAAGATAATCGAAAAAGAACTGTTTAAACACCTTGGAACTCAGCACCCTTGACGGTTTCCGACCAATTAGCTAAAACCTATTAGTGAATCGATCACTGAGGAGGAGTGACATGAAGCGTGTTGGCCGGATCATCGCTCTCGCCCCTTTGGCCCTCGCCCTCTTCGTGCCTCCAGCATTGGCGGCCAGCTGTGTCAATTCCGCCTATGCCATTGCGGAGTTGGGAGGCATCGGCGGTCCGGTGACTCAAGCCCTTGCTATCGCCGAAGACGGCACCGTCGCCGGTTGGGGCCTCGACGCCGCCTGGGTATCCCACGCATTGCGCTGGAGCAGCGGACAGGTGACCACGCTTTCGAACGCCACCAGCGCCGCCTCGGGCATCTCCTCAGCCGGTGCCGTCGCTGGGTGGCAGTCGGGGCGACGAGATACGCAGGCCACGGTCTGGTCACCCGCGGTGACCACCCTCAGACCACCACGAGGCTCTATCGGCGCCCAGGCGGCTGACGTCAACCAGACCGGACTGGCGGCAGGATGGGCCTTCAACTCCATCGGGGACACGTCTGCAATTAGCTGGAACGGGGCCAGGCCCACGAGCCTCGTTTCCGGACCAGGGGCACCATCGATAAGCCTGGCCATCGCGGTCAATGATGGGGGGACGATTGTTGGTCGAGGCGATTTCGCGAGCGAGCCCTTCCGGAGAGCGCTCTCGTGGGTGGGGAGGTCGATGACGGTGCTCCCATCCCTGGGGGACGGGGTTGACAGCGCTACGGCTATCAGCCAGTCCGGTCTGATCACCGGAGCCGGCCTATCCCCGGCTGACTCGAAGTTTCACGCCGTGGTGTGGAACGGCAATGCCGTGACCGACCTCGGACTGTTCGGCGCTCACCCCACCTCCGGCTGGGGAGTGAACTCCTGCGGTTCCGTCGTCGGCGACGCCGTCGTCGATGTGGCCGACGACGTCACTGAAGCTGTCATCTGGCAGGGAGGAAGCGGTGCAGTCGCCCTGGAGTCGCTCCTCCCGCCATCACATGGTTGGGAGCTGCATACGGCACGGGCAATCAACGATGCCGGCGCCATTGTCGGCTATGGCTTCCGAAACGGACTGTCGGGCTTGCGAGCATTCCTCTTAATTCCCGCCTGAGACTGGCGGGAAAATGAGCCTGGCGTCGGGGCGATGAACGAGCTTTCTTCGGCCAGCGGAAGGACAGACGACCACCGTCAGGAGCCTCGATTATCCACTGTCACGGACCTGCCTGGCTCATGCCGTTAGGTTGCGAGCGTGCCCCGAAGCAAATACCTGGACCCGAAGCGGATGATCCATGGAGTTCGTTGGCGGATGGCGCGGCGGAAAGCCGCCCGCGCCCCGAAACCAGCCCGACTCGAACCTACTGGCGATCAATTCCGACGGGCGGTGTTCGAGCACTACGGCGTCGACAACCTCGACGACCTCGACCCCACCCACCGAATGTGGGCCGACTTCACTTTGAGCTCGGTCGATCGAGGGACGGCAGCGGTCGCCATGATGGGCGGCGAGGCTGCGGTGGGGGGAAAGAGGGTGCTCGATGTCGGCTGCGCTCAAGGTGGATTCGTGGTGGCCGCTTCCCGCGCCGGAGCGTCACATGTGGTTGGGATCGACGTCAATCCCAAGGTCTTCGAGACGGCCCCGCTCTTGTTGGCCGACTACCAAGTGGAGGCGGATCTTCGGCGGGTGGATCTCACCCAATCCGGCCTGCCGAAAGACCTGGGGACTTTTGACCTGATTCTCTGCAACGACGTTCTCGAGCACGTGACCGACGTTGAGAAAGCGATCTCCAACCTCGAGCAGATGATGGCTCCGGATGCCCGCCTCTTCCTAGAGGTACCCAACGGCAACGCAATCCACTATGTGCGCAGCGATGGGCACTACAAGCTCCCCGGCATCACCCTTCTCGACTTCGAGGATGCCCGCCGCTGGCATCGAGCCTTCTACCCCGAAGCCGGGCCCTATGACACCTTCTTCTATGGCTCGCTCGAGTTCTACCTGGCCGCCTTCTCGCGCCAAGGGATCGCTCTCCGACTATTGCAGGTACCGACGGATGACGATCTCTCCGCGCTCCGGGCCGAGTACGACTCCCTAGCCCATGACTTTGCTGGCTTCCGCGAGCATCACTCAGAAAAGCCTCCGGAACTGGTGGACAAGATCGTGACCAGAGCAATTGCCTATCAGGCTCAGCTACTAGCCCAGATGGAAAGGATCGAGATGCTCGACAACCCCCGCGAGCGAACTCTCCTCGCCACTTCCCTTCGTTGTACCTACGAGATCGGCAATTGGGTTCTCATCGGGCATCGGACCCTTTGATCCCGATTCGATAGTGCGATCGTCATAGGCTGCGGCTGATGGCATCGAACCCGGGACTGCCAACCGGCACCGTTACATTTCTCTTCACCGACATCGAGGGGTCGACGGCCCTTCTTCACCAGACTGGCGATGCGTTCGCCGGTCTTATCGAGCAGCATGGCGCCCTGATTGGCGACGCCATCACCAGCCACAACGGCGTCTTGGTTTCCACCGAAGGTGACTCGCATTTCGCGGTTTTTGCGGCCGCCTCCGACGCGGTCGCGGCAGCGGCGCAGGGACAGCGTTCCCTCCAGACCCACACCTGGCCAGGGGGTCATCGGGTGAAGGTGCGCATGGGTCTTCACACCGGCCTTGGCACCCTTGGTGGCTCAAACTATCTCGGACTCGACGTCCACCGAGCGGCTCGTATCGCCGCCGCCGCCCATGGCGGACAGGTGGTGCTCTCGGAGGCAACCGCAGTTCTGACCGAGAGAAGCCTCCCCACCGACACATCCTTGCGAGATCTCGGCAAACACCGACTGAAGGACCTCAGTAGTCCGGAAACGATCTTGCAGCTCGACATCGAGGACCTTCCTCGCGAGTTCCCTCCCCTCCGCACTCTCGATGCCGTCCCCAACAACCTGCCGCTCCAGGTCACGAGCTTCGTCGGCCGGGATCGACTACTCGAAGAAGCCCACCGACTCCTCGACCGCACCCGGTTGCTGACCCTGCTGGGACCGGGGGGGACGGGAAAGACCCGCCTGTCTCTCCAGTTGGCCGGCATGGTCTCAGAGGAGTTCGAAGACGGAGTCTTCTTCGTGGGCCTGTCGACGGTGACCGACCCATCGCTTGTGGCATCGGAGATTCTCGAAGCTCTTGGGGGTCGCGCCTCCGGAGACCAAACCCCGGCCGAGCGCCTGGTAGAGGTGGTCAAAGGCAAGAGGGTGCTTCTGGTTCTTGACAACTTCGAGCAGATCCTCGAGGCAGCCGGGGTAGTGGCGGCGATGATCAAGGCCTCCCCGGAAATGAAGGTGGTCGTCACCTCGCGGGCTCCTCTTCGTCTAAGCGGGGAACAAGAGATGCCTATCCCACCGCTGCAGGTCGCCACAGGAGTCGATCCCCAGGTCACCCTGGACCAATTGGCGGCGATGGAAGCGGTCGAGCTTTTCCTAGAGCGGGCGGCAGCAGTGCGACCTGACTTCGTCCTAACTGATGAGAACGCCGCCGACATCGTGGAGCTGGTTGGTCGTCTCGATGGTCTTCCCCTGGCCATTGAACTCGCCGCCTCGCGCCTGCGCCTCCTACCGGTGCGCTCCATCCTGCAGCGATTCAATGCCCGGAGCCTGGCGGGCGGACCAACTGATCTTCCCGAGCGCCAGCAGTCGATCTGGGGTGCCATCGATTGGAGTTACGACCTGCTCGACCAGCCCGGTCGCGAACTCTTCGCCAGGCTGTCGGCTTTCCGGGGCGGAGCTCGCCTGGAGGAGATCGAGGTCCTGTCTGGTGATTCGATCGATGATCTCCTCAGCACTCTCGAAGAGTTGGTTGACCACAGCCTGGTCCGCCAAGTCGCAGGAACGTCAGGCCCGCGTTATCGCATGCTCTATGTCATCGCCGAGTACGCCGCCGAGCAGCTCGAGCGACGTGGAACAGCCGAGAAGCTGCGCGAGAGCCACGCCCGGGCATACCTCGGAATGGTCGAACTGGCGGCTCCGGAGTTGCTCAAGCGTGATCGAAAGATGTGGCTCGACCTACTGGCCGAGGACCATGACAACCTCAGGGCGGCGCTCGATTGGGCCGAGACCAATGAGGAGCCCGACGTAGCGATGCGCCTCGCTTTCTACTGCTGGAGGCTTTGGCAGGCGCGGGGGCACCTCCACGAGGCCCGTGAGCGAATCGAGCGGATCCTCGCCATGCGCGGAGGGGAACTGGCTAGCCGCGCCAAAGCGTTGGAGGCGTTGGGGGGAGTCTCCTGGTGGCAAGGCGCTCTCACGCTTTCCCTGTCGGCGTACCGCCAGGCTCTCGAAATCCGACGGCAGCTAGATGATCCTTCTGAGCTAGCCAACGCCCTCTACAACCTATCGCTCGCGGCCGGGTTCGGGGAGAACGATGCTGACCAAGCGATCAAGATTCTCGCGGAAGCAGAATCTCTGTATCGATCGCTCGAGGACGAGAGCGGTCTAGGGGACGTCGCCTGGGGACGAGGCAATGTCACCGGGTACCTGCGAAAAGATCGCACCCAGGGCCTTCCTCACCTCAAGGAGGCGGCGGAGCACTATCGGCGAGCCGGAAACGAATTTGGCCGGGGATGGGCTCTGTTTGAGATAGGTGACATTTCATATCAGGTCGGGGATTTTGAGACAGCTGGCCAGCATTTACGAGAAGGTCTGGAGCTCTTCGCGAACCACGGAGATGTCAGCGCCGTCGTACTCTTCCTCTCGTCGTTCGCGGGCATGGCCAAAGCGATGGGCAATGAGGAGCGAGCCGTTCAGTTGGCGGGAGGCTTTCACCGCCTCCGGGCCATGTCGGGAACTGATCTTGTTACCCAAGAAGTCAACCAGGTGACCGGCCTCGAATTGGAAACGCTCGAGGGTCTAACAGGCGAACTCGGCGAAGCTTTTCGCCGCGGACAGAAGATGGACCTCGAGGAGGCGATTTCGTTCGCACTCTCTAGCTGACAGTCCGGCAATAAGGTGAGGCGGTGACGGAACCCCCTCAACGCGATGACGATGCGGCGCGCCCCTCCAATCTCATCCGTTGGCTGCTTGGTGGTAGTGCCGTTGCGCTGGTGGGCGTCGCGGTCTGGTTGACAACCAGGGGCGAGCCGGTTCCCGCTACCACCACCACCACTTCGTCCAGCACCACCGTAACCGCCACACCCACGACCGCTCTTTCAATCACCACCTCGACTTTCGTTTCCACTACCACCCTCGCTACGACAACCGGCTCCCCTGCCCCTACTCCTACGGTCGCCAGCTATGACGTGGTCGTGGTCGGTGATGGGTTGGGAGGAGCGAGTGCAGCCATCGCCGCCGGGCGGCTCGGTGCCAATGTTGCCTTGCTGAGCCCGATCGGATATCTGGGTGGGCAGGCTGGTGCGGCCGGCGTTTCGACCATGGACGAGGGCAGCAACCACTTCGTCCA
>JBOGEW010000050.1:0-2313 GCA_050742075.1 Acidimicrobiia bacterium | reverse complement strand
GCGACCGCGAAAAGGAGCCATCGCCAAAACGAGGGAAATCGTCCATCGAAGACGACCAGAACCCCCAGAGTCAGCATGCCCGCAGCCGCGTAAGAAGAGGCGACGATTACTCGACGACGGCTAAGTGTCATTGGTGATGAGGTTTACTGCAAGGGGCGGGAAACCGACGGCATTGTCTCAGCCGATTTTGACTGTGGCGGAACCTGCAACGATCATTGCTGCCAGGCTTCCCAGGGCAGCAACAATCCTCACCAGCTTGCCCTTCATTCGATCACCGTCTTATTTAGGTTCACCGTGTCCGCTATAGACCAGTGGACCAAATCCGCTCCGCTTTGGTGATAGGCACTAGTGGCCTCAGCAAGCCGTCGGTTTTCCCCGCGCGTTCCCGGGTTTCGACCCGGGAGCTCTTGTTGTCAAGGAAGGACCCCTCCCACCGCCACCAAATGACGGATGACTCTGCCCGACCCGAATCCGAAACACTAACGATTGGGATGCACCACGACAAGAGGGAACGCCCAGAGCTAGGCCCTAGACCTAGGGCAATATCCCCAAAGCTACCCTGGACCGGTGAACCTGCGCGAGTTCGAAGAGCGATTGGCGCGATTGCCGGGCGTCGAGGCAGCGCGGGTCGTAACCGACAGTGGCAAGGTCACTGAGGTCCATCTGATCACCGATCTCGAGAAACCGGCCAAGCAGGTAGTGCGCGACGTGCAGACTTTGGCGCAAGCAGCTTTCGGTGTCTCGATCGACCGTCGGGTGGTGTCAGTAGTCCAACTTCCCGACGCCGGTTTGTCCCAAGGGGACCGACCCGTGATCGTCGACGTCGCCGAGCGCCTTGACGGATCTCATTCGCGAGTCGCGGTCACGCTCTCGTGGCAGGGAGACAGCCTCGTCGGAGAAGTCGGCGGAGCAGCCGGCAACACGAGTCGACATAGGCTCATCGCCGAAGCCACCCTCGCTGCCCTTCGGCAGGCTTTGCAGGAGACAGCAGCGTTCGGAGTCTCGTCCGTAGATATCGCCACATTGGGAGGCCAGCGGCTCGCAATCGCCCAGGTGGTGATCGTCACTGATTCAGGCGAGCACCTCATGGTCGGGTCGGCGTTGGCCGACGGAGACGCCAGTCGAGCGGTGGTGCGAGCTGTTCTCGACGCCCTCAACCGCCGAATTCCCGAACTTCGCCGATAGTGGCCACGGCAGCAGCAGTCACACCCCACTTTCTGGCCACCGCTGCAGCCCTCGATCTACTCGTATCGGGCGGAAGCGCGGTCGATGCTGCGATCGGCGCAAATGCGGTGCTATCGGTGGTAGCTCCGGAGACTTGCGGAATCGGCGGCGACCTCTTCGCGCTTATCCACTCACCCGGAGACGATCGGCCGGCAGCTTTGAATGCCTCGGGTCGAGCCGGCTCGAATGTGGACGCCCAGAGGCTGCGCGAAGCCGGCCACCATCAGATGCCGGCCATGGACCCAAGCTCGGTGACGGTGCCTGGATGCGTCGACGGCTGGCATCACCTCGCCTCCTACGGTGGAAATTTGTCATGGGCCGAGCGTCTGGCACCCGCTCTCGCGTATGCCCGCCAGGGGTTTCCGGCGTCGGCCGAGTTGTGCCGGGCGCTAGAGAAGAGGGTGGCCGAGATCGGTGACCAACCGATCGCCCGCTACCTGTTGCCGGGCGGCAACCCACCGCAACCGGGCGACCAGATCGTCCGGCCGGACCAGGCGGCAACGCTCGAGCTGATTGCCACCGGTGATCGGAACAACTTCTATCTGGGAGCGGCAGGTCGAGATATAGCTTCGGCCGTGGGCGGACTCATCACCGACCAGGACCTGGCAACCGACCAGGGCGAATGGGTCGATCCCCTCGGGTTAGATGTCTTTGGTCGTCGCGGGTGGACTATCCCTCCCAACTCCCAGGGCTATCTGACCCTGGCGGCGGCGGCCGTTCTGGAAAGGGTGGGGGCTGAAGCCGACCCCGACAGCTCCTTGGGCTGGCATCTCCAGATCGAGTCGTATCGCAGCCAGGTGGCAGACCGAAGCGAGGTTCTCTCCGACCCGCGATTTAGTCCGTTTCCAGCCAGTGAGCTTCTCAGCGAGAAAAGGCTGGCCGCCCACATCGATCACCACCGTCGCCAGTCTTTCGGCTCCACGAGAGTCGGGCAAGGTGGGACCGCCTACTTCTGCGTACTCGACGGTAATGGCGTGGGCGTCTCGATCACCCAGTCCAACTACATGGGTCTCGGAACCTCGATCGGGGCAGGCGAATCGGGATTCCTTCTTCACAATCGCGGAGCCGGTTTCGATCTAAGCCCGGGAA
>JBOGEW010000049.1:0-2293 GCA_050742075.1 Acidimicrobiia bacterium | reverse complement strand
CAGCGAGCGTTGGGGGATGTGTCGCCGAAGGCGACGGAGGGGGTGACTTCCCCCCTCCCCGGCTGCGCCGGTACTCGCCCCTGCGGGGGGAGAAAGAACGTCTTTGTGTTTCCTCCCCCAGCGAACGGAGTGAGCGTTGGGGGAGGTGTCGCCGGAGGCGACGGAGGGGGTCCGTCTTCATTGCGAGGGCGTAAACAGTGGTGGATAATCGGCTGGTGATTACCGGCCTTGGTCAGCTCCATGTCAGCGTTACCGATATCGATCGAGCCGTGGCTTGGTATCGCGACGTCCTTGGCCTCGACTTCCGGTTTCAGGTTCCGGGCCAGCCGATGGCCTTCTTCGATTGTGGGGGGGTCAGCCTCTATCTCGGGGTGCCGGAGAACGAAACGTTCCGATCTCGACCGATCATGTACTTTGCGGTCGATGACATCGATCGTGCGGTCACCGAAATCGAAGGCCGCGGGGGCGAATTCTCCGACCGGCCCCATGTCGTTCATCGCGACGGCTCATCCGAATTGTGGCTTGCCGCGCTTACCGACTCGGAGGGATTGCCGGTAGTCCTGATGGAAACACGGCCAATCTCTGCATCAAATCCAGGGTCATAAACTCCGGCCCCCATGGCGGCGCCGGAGATAGTCGAAGGACAAAGAGCAACCCGGGCTGAGCTTTATGTCGCCCTGGCAATGGTCGCCGCGGCGCCGGGCCTGATCGTCCGTTTTGCCGACATCCACCCAGCTCCCGCGTTGGCGGTGCTCATCTTCGGACTGGCCATCGTCGGTGCCGCCTTCATCCTTTCCTGGGCCGCCGAGGTGGTCCAACTCGATATCTCCGGCGGATTGGCCTTAGCCATCCTCGCCCTGATCGCCGTTCTGCCGGAGTACGCGGTGGATTTCGTCTTCACCTGGAAGGCTGGCACCGACCTCTCCCAGGCGCCCAACGCTCTCGCCAACATGACCGGTGGGAATCAGCTTTTGATCGGATTCGGTTGGCCCTTGGTGGTGCTGCTAGCCACTCGCCGGGTTCGCAAGCTCCATGGTCGTGGAGTTCGGGTTGGGGGGGCCGACGACCGCGCCGTCTACCTCGATCGGATCCAGTCGATCGACTACGCCTTTCTTACTTTGGCCTCGATCTACGGGCTCCACTTCTTCCTGCGCGACAGCCTCACCCTTATAGACGCCGTGGTGCTCGTCGCCCTTTATGCGGCCTACCTCATCCGGCTTGCCAAGGCCCCCCCGGAGGCACCCCACCTGGTTGGACCGGCGGCCCGCATCGCCGAGCTCGGGACTCGCAACCGGCGCATTGTCAACGTTGCCATGTTCGTTTTCTCCGCCGGCGCCATCCTGTTGGTCGCCGAGCCGTTTGCCGAGAGCTTGCTCGAGTTAGGCGAGTTTTATGACATACCCGAGTTTCTGCTCGTGAAATGGCTTGCCCCGCTGGCTTCCGAGTCGCCTGAGCTCCTGGTGGCGGCTCTCTTCGCCTATAAGCTTTCCGCCCGTACCGGCTTCGGGGCGCTGCTGTCGTCGAAAGTGAACCAATGGACCCTTCTTGTCGGAACGCTTCCTCTCGTGTTTGCCATCTCCTCAACATCTTTTGACGGCTTGCCTCTGGGACTAGAGCAGAGAGACGAGTTGTTGGTCACCGCCGCCCAATCCATGTTCGCAGTGGCGATTCTTGCTAGCCGGTCGATGGACCGGAAGGAGGCGTTGGTTCTGCTGGGACTGTTCATCGCCCAACTCTTCGAGTCCTTCTACGTGTCGATTGTGCTCGATGAGGAGTACAACGCGGCCGGCCGGGTGGGTGTGGCCATCGTGTTCCTGATCGCCGCCGCCTGGGTAGGCCTCCGTCGCCTCCGGGAGGTCAGAACGACGGTGAACGAAGGTTTGCGGGCTCCGATCGAGGTTTTGACCGGAGGTGAGGAACGTTGAAGTTTCGGACCCGCCAGGTGCATGCCGGGGTCGTGCCCGATCCCACCACCGGGGCGATTCTCACCCCCATCCATCAATCGACCACATTTGTTCAGGAGTCGATCGACGACTACATGGCTCGTGGGTATTCCTATTCGCGAGCGGGCAATCCGACCGTCGACGCCTTCGAGGAGAAGATCTGCGACCTCGAGGGAGGGATGGGGGCGGCGGCTTACGCCTCGGGCATGGCGGCCACGGTTGCGGTCCTGATGGGATTCCTCAACGCGGGCGATCACGCCATCATTTCCGACGTTGTCTATGGCGGCACCCATCGCTTCGCCACTCAGGTTCTCGCTCGCTTTGGGGTGGAGTTTTCGTTCGTGGATACC
>JBOGEW010000048.1:0-2513 GCA_050742075.1 Acidimicrobiia bacterium | reverse complement strand
CGCCTCGACTGCCCGCAGGCCGGATCCGACGCCGTACCAGCCGGGAATGATCTGGCGGGACTGGGTCCACCCGAAAACCCAGGGAATGGCCCGAAGATCATCAAGGCCCCCGCCTCCGCCCGGGCGGCGCGACGGTCGCGAGCCGATATTCATAGCTCCCAACTCCTCGACCGGAGTCGCGCTCAGGTAATAGGGAATCAGGTGGGGATCGGAGACAAAGTCGCGATAGGCCGCGTGCGCCGCCCCAGAGAACGCCTCCATCGCCTGGGTCCAGCGAGACAAAACCTCTGGCGGCTGGCGGGAGCTGCGGTGAAGGAGAGAAGCCTCGAGCACCGAGGAAAGGACCAGTTCGAGGTTGCGCGCCGCCAGCCGCGGCAACCCGTACTTGTCCGAGATGACCTCACCTTGCTCGGTCACCTTGATGGCCCCGTCGACCGTCCCATAGGGCTGAGCCAGAACGGCGGTATGGGAGGGGCCGCCGCCGCGCCCGATGGTCCCGCCCCGACCGTGGAAGAGCCGGAGGTGAACTCCGTTTTCGGCGGCGGCGTTCTGGAGCAGCCGCTGAGACTTGTAGATCTCCCATTGCGAAGTAGTGATCCCGCCTTCCTTGTTGGAATCGGAATAGCCGAGCATCACTTCCTGAATGTCGCCGCGGAGCGCCACCAGTTTCCGATAAGGGCCGATCGAGAGCAGCCGGCCCAAGAGCTCGCCGGAACGCCGGAGCTCGTCGATCGTTTCGAAGAGAGGCACGAAACCGATGCGGGCGATGTTTTGTTCGAGGTCGACCAGGCCCGCCTCCCGCGCTAGCACCGCCGCCGCCAGCACATCGTCGACCCCCTGAGTCATGCTGATGATGTACGACTCGATAACCGGCCCGAATCGGTCGAGGGCGTGGCGAATGGTTTCGAAGGTGGCCAATGTTCTCGCACACTCGCCATCGAGCGTGCTCACCGGGGGAGAAAGAGGCCTGGCACCGCTGAGCTCGGCGGCGAGCATCGTCTCCCGATGGTCACGGTCGGGGTCGTAGCCGACCCCGACCCTCTCATAGAGCGCAGCAACAGTGTCGTGGAGTCGTTTGGCGTGCTCGCGGACATCGAGGGTGGCCATATGAAATCCGAAGACTTCGACCCGTCGGCGCAGCCGGGCGAGGACACCGCCGGCAAGGAGAGCCCCCTCATTTGCCACGAGCGAATCGGCCATCGCCGCCAGCTCCGCGGTCAGGTCGTGCGGCCCGCGGTAATCGACTCCGTTTTGGGGGCGGCCCCCAGTGAGGATTCGCTCACGGGTGTTGATGAGCCGTTGGTGGATGTAGGCGCATTTGAGGCGGTAGGGCTCGTTGGCATTGAGCGCCCGAAAACGTCGCCAGACCGCAGGTAGTGCCTCGCGATCGGCCGCGAGCGAGGCTTCCAGCTCCGGTGAGATCTCCTTGATGGCACTGGAGACCGAGAGGTCTTCAGCCAGCCCCTCGACCGCGGCTATGAGGGCGCGCAACCCATGGTCATGCTGAAGCTCGAGGGTTTCCATGGTTACTTCCGGAGTGACCTCCGGGTTGCCGTCGCGATCGCCTCCCACCCAGGAGCCGAATCGAATCGCGGTCTGTTCGCCAGCCCCGAGGCGCGCGAGATGAATGGCCACCTCTTCTCCGAGATCGGCGAGGACTCGAGCGAAAAGGAGGTCGAGATAGAAGATCGCCGACTTCACTTCATCAGATGGGCTGGGCCGCGTCGCCCGGAGCTCGTCTGTCTGCCAGATTTGATCGATTACCTCTTCGGTGCGCCGGTCAATGCGCTCCCTTTCTCGTTCGGTCGTCGTCGGTTCGGTTCGTTCAGAAAGGAGGTCGGCGATATAGGCCAGCTTGCGCAGGATCGACCGACGGGCCGCTTCGGTGGGGTGGGCAGTGAAGACCGGCCTCACTTCGAGTCGCTCGAGCACGAGCTGCACCTCATTCGGATCGAGTTCGGCGGCCACTATCCGGTCGACCGTCCCGGAGAGAATCTCTTCCCGACCGCTTTCGGCCAGCTCTCCCACCCGGTGCGTCTGTTCGGCAACGTTGGCCAGATAGAAATAGGCCGAAAAGGCGCGAACCGCCTCGATGGTGGTGGGAAGGTCGAGCCCTTCGAGAAGATTGCTGAGCTCGTCGTCGGCTGAGGGGTCGCCGGCCTGGCGATGTGCCTTGGTGAGACTTCGAATCTCTTCCACCAGATCGAGCAGGCCGGCTCCGTGCTGGCGGGTGAGCGCCTGCCCGAGCTGGGTCCCTAAGCGACGAATATCGGCGCGGAGGGCGTCGTCGCGGCTGCTCACCCGCTTACGGTAACGCTCGGCCTTTCTCCCCCCAACGGGCCTCCGTTACCCTCCCGAACCTGATGTTCGAATCGATCTCGGGTCGCTTTGAGGCCATCTTCGACCGCCTGCGCGGCCGCGGCCGCCTCGACGAAGCCAGCGTGGATGCGGCTTTGCGGGAGGTCCGGCTGGCTCTCCTCGAAGCCGATGTCAACGTCAGCGTGGTCATGACC
>JBOGEW010000047.1:0-1794 GCA_050742075.1 Acidimicrobiia bacterium | reverse complement strand
GGATAAACCCCACCCCGCACTCCGCGCCGGAGGCGACGGAGGGGGCTTGCCTCTAGCCTTCCGCCTCATGTCTTCTCTCTGGCACGCCTTCGCCGATATGCACAACGTCCAACACTCTCCCTTCGTCGTCACCCGTGGGGAGGGGTGCTATGTATGGGACCGAGCCGGCAAGCGCTATCTCGACGGGACTGCCGGGCTGTGGTTTGCCAACCTTGGATACGGACGGCCTGAAATCGCCGAGGCCGTGACCCGGCAGATGGCCGAGATCTTCGCCTATCACAACTTCACCGACTACGTCACCGAACCCACGTGGGAGTTGGCTGAGCGGATCGCGTCTCATAGCCCTGATCCTGCCTCGAAGGTCTTCTTCACCAGTGGTGGGTCGGATGCGGTCGACTCCGCAGCCAAACTGGTTCGTCGCTACCACCAGCTGACGGGTTCTCCCGAGCGAACTGTGTTCATCGCCCGGGAGTGGGCCTATCACGGGATGCACACCTACGGAACCTCGCTCGCCGGCATCGAGCCCAACCGAAGCGGATACGGCGACCTCGTCTCAGACGTGGTCATCGTTCCCTACGACGACACCGAGGCAATCGAGAAAGCGATCGACCATGCCGGCCCGGAGCGGATCGCCGGCATCTACTGCGAGCCGGTCATCGGCGCAGGCGGGGTCAGGGCGGTCCCAGTCGACTATCTGCATACGGCCCGCGATCTCATCCGAGCAGCGGGAGGGCTTTTTGTCTCGGATGAGGTCATCACCGGATTCGGAAGGATCGGCGACTGGTTCGCCGCAGGTCGCTTCGACCTCGACCCCGATCTGATCCTTTTCGCCAAGGGTGTCACTGCTGGCTACCTACCGCTCGGCGGGCTGATCGCCGCCCCCCAGGTAGCCGAGCCCTTCTTCTCTCAACCGGGAGTTGTCTGGCGTCACGGTTACACCTACTCGGGGCATGCCACTGTTTGCGCTGCCGGACTAGAGGTGATGCGGATCTACGAAAACGAGCCCATCTTTGCCCGGGCTCTCGAGCTCGAGAAGGAATTGGAGACGAGCCTCAGCGCACTAATCGGTGAGGGGCCGGCGGTCGCCGTTCGGGGCGGAACCGGGGCAATGGCCGCCATCCAGCTCGACCCCTCCGATGCAACTCTTCCTGCCCGAGTCGCTTCGGCAACGAGGGACCAGGGGGTGATCGTGCGGCCTGTCGTCGGCAACGGGTTGCAGATCTCGCCTCCGCTGATCATGACCCCGTCCCAGGTCGACGAATTGGTTAGCGGCCTCGAGACGGGCCTCCGGAGCGTCTGAGCTCTAACCTGCCGGCTGCCGCTTCCAAGGGAGATCCTCAGTATGACCGTTCCGTTGCCGCCGGCCCCGGCCAGTCCCTATCCCGAGTCGAGTCAGGCCACCACCATCCTCGTTCTTGGCATTCTCAGTTTGGTTTGCTGTTCGCCCCTCGGAATAGTTGCCCTCGTGATGGGGAACAACGAGATCCGCGCGATCGAGGAAGGCCGCCGGCCTCCCGAGAACCGAGGCACCGCCAACGCCGGACGCATCTGCGGCATCATCGCCCTGGTGTTGCTCGGCCTGGGCCTGGTGCTACTGGCAACCGGAATGGTGGCGATACCAATGTTCAGCGAAACGTTCGGTGGCTGAGATCCCAACCCTGTGCCCATTCGCCCTCCTCACCGGTTCGGCTTGTCCGGGTTGCGGGATGACTCGTGCCCTCACCCATTTGTTTCGCGCCGAATGGTCGGCGGCGTGGGCGTTTCATCCCCTGGCGCCATTGGTCGTCCTGGCGG
>JBOGEW010000046.1:0-1662 GCA_050742075.1 Acidimicrobiia bacterium | reverse complement strand
TGTTCGGGGGCGGCCTGTGGCAAACGATGGTCCCCCATCTCGAGGAGATCCGTTTCGAGCCCGGGGAAACAGTGATCGACTATGGCGAGCGCTCCGTAGGCCTGTTCCTGGTGGCGGAGGGTCGGGTCGTGACCGAAATCCCCGCCGCCGAGGGGCGGTGGCTCCGGGTGAGGTCGTCGGGCCAGGGAGCGATCCTCGGGGAGATGTCGCTTTACCTGGGTGGCGGTCGCACCGCCCGGGTGCGAGCTGAGGAAGCCACACGGCTCTTCATCCTCGATGGCTCCTCACTGTCCTCGATCGAGGAGAACGATCCATCATGTGCAATGCGGTTACACCGGCGCTTGGCAGAAGTATTGGCCGAGCGACTGTCAACCACTAACGATACGGTGCGAGCCCTGCTCCGCTGATCGCAGTCCTCAGACTACGAGTTTCTTGTCGGCTTCGAGCAGTCTTTGGGCCAGGCCGGTGGCCAGCTTTTTGGTCACGGCTGGCACGTCGTCGAGCAATTTCCCGAAGTCGCGTCGGTGCATGACAAGCAGCCTCGAGTCGGACGTAGTTATGACAGTGGCCGAGGAGGGTTCCTGGAGGAGCAGGGCCATCTCACCGAAGAAATCTCCCTTCGACAGGTCGGCCAGCTTGCGGTTGTTGCGCTTGACCACGGCCGACCCGGAGAGGATGACCCCGAACTGGCGGCCGATCGACCCCTCCTCGGTCAAATGAGTCGCCGTCGAGACCTCGACCTCGTCGGCCAACTTGGCGATCTCACCGAGTTGCTTCTTGTTGAACCCGGTGAAGAGGGGAACCCCTTCGAGGTGTTGGATCTTCTCGGTACTCTTCACAGCAAGCGCCTCCTCGAATCGGTCGCTCACTGTACCCGCCACCCCCCGCGGGTGTCGGGCTGGAGGATGACAGACCCAGAAGGGTTGGCCGGGGAAAGTTTTCGCGATTTCGTACGCGACCGGCGGTTCTTGGGAGTAGCATCGGCGCCGATCGGTAATGGGTGGTGGGGAGTTTCTCTCCTCTTTGCGGGCGCAATCAATGGGAGGCATCAGGAATGGGCAAGAAGATTCGGTCTAGTTGGCGGCTGCTGGCGTTGGTCTCAGCCGTTCTTCTCCTCATGGCATCGATACCGGCGGTTGGCACCCACGAGTCAGGTCACGCCGCCGAAACTCTCCGGCTCCATCTCGGCACAGACGGCACTTTCTTCCAATACAGCGGAGAGGGTGTGCCTGTCACCCAGACGATTCCCGCCCCCACCCGGTGCGAGATCACGGTGAATGGGCCACTGGCCACGATTACCGGCAGCGATCGCGGTCCCGGCCTCGTCGACACCGCAATTGGGATCAAGTCGGGAGGCTCCCAAGGCGTTCCTTGCTCGCGGGTGGATTCGGGCGAAAATTTGACCGTGAACCTGGTCGGGGTTCCCAGCGCCGTCAAGGTCGCTCTCGACCTCGAGCTCAAGGGAGACGCAAGGGTGAGCATCGAGCTTTCACTCGGCGGTTCGCCGGTTGGGACCTTCGAGGCCCGTGCTGGCGCGGCCATCGTCCCCGGCGAAGGAGTCGATGGCAGCAGCGAGGTGCCGTTTACCGCCTCCGCCACGGCTGGGGAACCTATCGCCAACTGTAGGAACGCCTCCGACTCGGGTCCCGACTCGGGCGCCAA
>JBOGEW010000045.1:0-5897 GCA_050742075.1 Acidimicrobiia bacterium | reverse complement strand
GTTTTTGGAGTTGGGGGTCGGCCGCTGGGACTCGAGGAGTCAAAGCCCGGCTGGTGGAGAAGGACTAACGAACCGGAGGCTGACCGCGACGCTCCGGTCTGATCGCGTCATAGGGATCATCAGGATGAGGGTCCTGATAGGCCGTCACCCAGGCTGAAGGGCGGCGCCGGGCGGGAAGGGTGGCGCGGGCGGCGGCCCGTTCGTCGAGCAGTCGGCGGAAAATAGCGGCGATCACCGCCGCCTCGTATTCGTCGGCGCCTCCTCTGATCTCGATCGGTGTCACAACGCTGGCTCCACTAGCTCGATCAGGGTACCGGCGAGGTCGGCTGGGTGAACGAAGGCGATTCGCGCTCCCCGACCACCGAGACGGGGAACTGTGTCAATCACACGAGCGCCCGCCTCCCGCAAATGATCGAGCGCTTCCTCTATGTCCAGAACTGCGTACGCCACGTGATGCAGGCCCTCTCCTCGCTTCTCGAGGAACCGTCCCACCGGAGACTCGGGTGTCAAGGGCAAGAGCAGCTGGATGAACGAACCGCCCAAAGGAAGGAGGGCTTCCTCCACCCCCTGGCTCTCGACTACCTCCCGATGGCTCGGCTCGATTCCGTAGCGGCTGCGATAGCCGTCGATCGCGGCTTCGAGGTCGCGCACCGCAATGCCGATGTGGTCGAGGTTGTAGGCGAGCACATTCTTATTCTTGCGTAAATCCGGCGCAGTTTTCTGCGCCCGGATTTACGCCAGAATGGGAAATGTATGGCCGAACCGATCGAGCGCAACCTGGGCCTCGACCTGGTTCGAGTCACCGAAACCGCGGCCATGGGCGCGGCTCGCTGGATGGGCCGGGGCGACAAGGAGAAAGCCGATCAGGCCGCGGTCGACGGGATGCGGGCCCACCTCGCCACCCTCGACATCGACGGCGTCGTCATCATCGGCGAGGGCGAGAAGGACGATGCTCCCATGCTCTTCAACGGTGAAAGAGTCGGCACCGGTCGGGGCCTGAAGGTCGAGGTGGCGGTCGACCCGGTCGACGGAACCACCCTCACTTCCCAAGGCGAGCCGGGGGCTTTGTCGGTGATTGCCCTCTCAGAGGGAGTGGGGCTCATGTACGCCCCGGGCCACCTCGTCTACATGGACAAACTGGCGGTGGGACCTGAAGCTGCCGGTCAGGTCGATCTCGATGCCCCGCCCGCCGATACCTTGCGCAAAGTCGCCAAAGCAAAAGAAAAGGATGTCTCCGATCTGACCGTGGTCCTGCTCGACCGTCCTCGGAATTCCGGGTACATCGAGGCTATTCGCGCCGAGGGGGCGCGGATCCGAATGATCCGTGACGGTGACGTCGCCGCCGCTATCTCCACCGCCCGGGCCGACACCAGCATCGACCTCCTTCTGGGAATTGGGGGGTCACCCGAAGCAGTGCTGGCGGCAGCGGCCTTGAAATGCATGGGGGGAGAGATGCAGTGCCGGCTTTGGCCTCGCGACGACAGGGAACGCGATTTGGCCAAAGAGAATTCTCTTGACCTCGAGCAAATCCTGACCACGGACGACCTGGTGGGGTCGAAGAACGTGTTCTTTGCCGCCACGGGTGTGACTGGTGGCGATTATCTGCGCGGCGTTGACTTCACTGGAGGAAGGGTCACCACCCACTCAGTCATCATGCGGTCCAAGACCGGATCGATCCGATATATGGACGCCCACCACGACCTCGGCCGTTTACGAGAGATCTCGGCCCAGGGCCTCGACTGAAATGCCAGGACCGAAGAACCTTCCCGATACCTATCGCAACGTCCTTGGGTTGCGGGCGGTGCGCGACTTTGACAGCCGTCCGCTCTCCGACCCCGATCTCCACGCCATCCTCGAGGCGGGAAGGTGGACGGGATCGTCGAAGAACCGGCAGAGCTGGTCGGTGATTGTGGTGACCGACCCCGAACAGAAAGAGCGACTGGCAGGGAGTGGCGATTTCACCGACCCCGTCCGCCGGGCACCGATGGCGATCGCTTTGGTGCAGGAGGGAGCGGTGTACGAATTCGACATCGGTCGTCTCGCTCAGAACATGATGCTCGCGGCCAAAGCCCTGGGGGTCCCGACTTGCCCCGTCACCTTTCATCGCCAGGACGAGGCCGGCGCTGTATTGGGCCTGCCGGAGGGAATGGTCTGTCGCTACGGGATCGCATTGGGTTATCCGGCCGCTATGACCAGGCCCTCGCAGATGAGTGGGCGCAAATCCCTGAGCGATTTCGTTCACTGGAACTCTTACTAACCATTCTTGCGTAGATTCCCGCCCCTAATCCCGGGGGTTGTTACGCAAGAATGAAATGTGCACATCGTCTGGGACTGGAACGGAACCCTGTTCGACGACCTGGAAGTGGTCGTCGCATCTGTCAATCAAGGCCTCGCCACTTTTGGAGCGGCGCCGATAAACCTTGACGGATACCGCTCGCATTACACCAGGCCCGTCAAGCTCTTCTACGACAAGCTGCTGGCTCGGGAATTGACCGGAGAAGAGTGGACCGAGATCGATCGGGTCTTTCACGACTCATACCGCCGGGCGCTGGTGAAGGCGCAGCTGACGGAAGGCGCGCGCGATGCGCTTGAGGATGCCGCCCGCGCCGGCAATACCCAATCGCTGCTCTCGATGTTCCCTCACCCAGACCTGGTCCCCCTGGTCAAGAAACTCGGAATCGAGGGGTATTTTGATCGGATCGACGGCCTCTCCGAAGGAAGCCCCGGCGATCGCAAGGCGCAATATCTGGAAAGGCATCTCCGGCTTTTGACGGCTGGCGAGGATCCGGCCCAGGTGGTGGTCATTGGCGACACCCCCGACGATGCCATCGCCGCCCACCACGTCGGTGCCCGGCCGATCCTCTACGACGGAGGCTCCCATCACCGAGCCGACCTCGAAGCCGCGGGGGCGCCGGTTGTGTCCTCCCTCCTCGCCGCCGTGACTCTCGCCCTCAGCAACTAGGTTGCGGCAATGAAGTCCATCAACCCCACCAATGGCGAGGTTGTCGCCGAGTATCCCGAGCATGACGAGAGCGAGGTCGATGCTCGCCTTGAGGCGGCTCATCAGGCTTTCCGAGAGTGGAGGCGAGTTTCCTTCTCCGAACGGGCCGAAGCGATGGCCAGAGCTGGCGAGATCCTCGAAAAACGCAAGGACGAACTCGCCAAGCTCATGGCCATCGAAATGGGCAAGCCAGTGGCCGCCGGAAGAGCCGAGGCAGAGAAATGCGCCTGGGTTTGTCGCTTCTATGGGGACGAGGCAGAACTGATGCTGGCCGACCAGCCCGTCGAGACCGAGCGCTCCAAGAGCTATATCCACCACGAGCCCCTCGGCGTCGTGCTGGCCATCATGCCCTGGAACTTCCCCTTTTGGCAGGTCTTCCGCTTCGTCGCCCCAGCTTTGATGGCCGGAAATGCGGGAGTGCTCAAGCACGCCTCCAACGTCTCGGGATGCGCAGTCCGGATCGAAGAGATCATGGAAGAAGCCGGGTTCCCGGTCGGCCTCTTCTCGACGCTGCTCATTGGCTCCGGGGAAGTTGGGAAGGTGCTCGAGGATCCCCGGGTCGTCGCGGCCACCCTTACGGGCAGCGAGCCCGCCGGTCGGGCCGTCGCCGCCAAGGCCGGATCACTCCTCAAAAAGACGGTCCTTGAGCTGGGTGGCAGCGATCCCTACCTGATCCTCGCTGATGCCGATCTCGAGAAGGCTGCCGCCATCTGTGCCCAGAGTCGGACCATCAACAACGGCCAGAGCTGCATCGCCGCCAAGCGCTTCATCGTCGTCGACGAGGTCGCCGAATCCTTCACCCAGGTCTTCGTCAAGGAGATGGCGGCCTATCAGATGGGCGATCCCCTGGATGAGGAGACCCGTCTCGGACCGCTTGCCCGCCGCGACCTTCGCGACGAGCTTCACCAGCAGGTGACCCGCTCCCTCGATGCCGGGGCAAAGCCGCTGCTCGGCGGCGAGATTCCGGCGGGCCCGGGAGCGTTCTATCCGGCTTCGGTCCTGGGGGAGGTGAAAGAGGGAATGGCTGCCTACTCCGAAGAGCTGTTCGGCCCAGTGGCAGCGGTGATCTCCGTTCCTTCCGAAGACGAGGCGGTGAGAGTCGCCAACGACACCTCCTTCGGTCTGGGGGCGGCCGTCTTTTCAGCCGACGTAGAACGAGCTGAGCACCTGGCAGCGACCCGCCTCGAAGCGGGCTGTTGCTTCGTCAACTCGCTGGTGGCTTCGGACCCGCGCCTGCCTTTTGGCGGAGTAAAGGCGTCCGGGTACGGGCGCGAGCTCTCAATGCTCGGGATCAAAGAGTTCGTAAATCAGAAGACCGTGGTGGTGGCCTAGATCTCCGAACGGCCAGTGAGGGCGCGGCCCAGCGTCAACTCATCCGCATAGTCGAGGTCTCCGCCGACCGGCAAACCCATCGCCAAGCGAGTGACGCGCACGCCCTTTGGCTTCATCTCGCGGGCAATGTACATCGCGGTCACATCACCTTCGACCGTGGGGTTGGTGGCGAGGATGAGTTCGGTGATTCCCTCCTCGTCGATGCGCTTGCTCAACTCGGCGATGTGGAGCTGGCTCGGACTGACGCCTCCAATTGGAGAGATGGCGCCTCCGAGGACGTGGTAGCGGCCGCTGAACTCCTGGGTTCGTTCAATCACGGCGATGTCCTGGGCGCGTTCGACCACGCACACCACCGCATGGTCTCGCTTAGGGTCCCGACAGATCGAGCATTCATCGTTGGCCGTCACGTTGAAGCACCGGCTGCAGATCCGGAGTTGTTCGCGCATATCCACGATTGCCGTTGAAAGCCGGAGCGCATCCTCTCGTTCAATGCCCAGGAGATGGAAAGCCATGCGTTGTGCGCTTTTCCTCCCGACCCCGGGAAGGCGCGCCAACTCGTCGATGAGACGTTGTAGCGGACCTTCGAACATTCTCAGCCCAGAAGACCACCGAGGTCCAGGCCACCGGTGAGTTCTCCCATTTCCTTTTCGTTTTCAGCAGCGGCAGCCTCGAGGGCGTTGTTGACTGCCGCGGTCAGGAGATCGGAGAGCAGTTCAACGTCTTCCATTACCGAAGGGTCGATCGCAATCGCCTCGACCTTGCCGCCGACGACCGTCGCCTTCACCATCCCTCCGCCGGCGCTACCTTCGTATCGGCGAGCGGCCAGCTCCGCCTGACGGGAAGCCAGGTCTTCGGACATTTTCTGGGCCTGACGGAGCATCGAGCCCAAGTCGAGGTTCGGACCGTCATTGGTCATGGCTAGCGAGAGTACTCAAACCCTCTAGTCGTCTTCGACGACCAGCGTTGCTCCCAGCTCCTTCTCGAGGAGGGCCGTGGGATCGATCGCCTCAGGCGGTGCCTCAAACAGCCGGTCCTTGTCGAGAGCGCTTTCATCGACGATGCCTTCCTCGCTCTCCGGGAGGGCCCCGGTCTTGCGAAAACCCACTTCGATCGGAAAACCCAATAGGTCGGCGGCCTGGGTGGCAACGAGAGCACTCACCACGGGATCGGTCCGCAGTCCCTCGAGGTGAAAGTCCTGGGAAACGTCGAGAACGAGACGCCGACCTTCTTCGATATCTCCGGGAGCAGCCTCCCGAAACAGAGCCCAGCGCCGCGGTCCCAGAACCTGGCGGAGGCTCCCGAAGAGCGAGGGCCAGATCTTCTGCACCGCCTCCATGGTGAGGCTTCCCCCCTCCCCGGCTCCGCCGGTACTCCCCCCTACGGGGGGAGAAACGGATCCGTCGCCGGCGGTTTCTCCCCCCGGCGAAGGGCCGAGGGGGGAACCGGCAGTTTCTCCCCCTGCGCGGGGGAGTACGGCCGCAGGTCGGGAGGGGGGAGGGGCCTCCGAACCCCCTCCGTCGCCTTCGGCGACACCTCCCCCAACGCTCGCTGCTCTCGCTGGGGG
>JBOGEW010000044.1:0-11355 GCA_050742075.1 Acidimicrobiia bacterium | reverse complement strand
GGTATCTCCACCTCAACAATGATCGCTCCGGAACCGACGACGGGATCGGCGTGGGCATCCGGCCCGACCTGGTGGCGGGAACCAGGGTGATGGCGGGCGAAGTGATCGGCTGGATCGGCGACTCGGGCAACGCCGAGCCGGGTCCTCCACACCTCCACTTCGAGCTTCACCGACCAGGCGTCGGCGCCATCGATCCCTACCCGGCCTTGCGCCGCGCTTACCGAGCGGCGCCCGCCCTCGAGGGGGTGCCCGAGGGGTTCGAAGGGTCCTTCACCGACGACGACGGCCTCGCCGCCGAGCCGGTTTTCCATCACCTGGTTACAGCCGGCGCCCTTGCCTCCTGCGACGCATGGGGAGCGGCGGTTTGCCCGGCGATAGCGGCGACCAACCTCGATGCGGCGTCTTGGATCGCCAGCCTGGCCCGGGTTCTCATTCCGGTGAGACCACCCCCAGAGCCAGGCCCCGAGATCATGGCCTCGGTTGTTGCCCTCCAACTGGCTTGCGGCGGCAACGATTGCCCTGAGCCTCCCTTGACGCGCGGAGACGTGATGGCGATGCTCCTCTGGGCGGTGCGCCAGCAGGCCTACGACGACGCGCACGCCCAGACCGAGGAAGGGGAGGTGATGCCGCCCCCGGCGCCCTACTGGGAAACCGAACCGGGCACGGCGCTGTCCCAACTGCGCGCCCTCGGGCTCGCCAACGACTGCCACACCATCGAGCTTCCCCTCGACAGCTTGCTGAGCCGGGCCGACTTGGCGGTGATGGTCGGTCAGGCGTTCGGGCTCCTACCCACCGTCGCTTGCGGAAACTTGTCCTGACCGATATAGCGACCGCCGGACCGGTTATAAAGGACGGGTGTCCACATCCCAGGTGGGAGAGAGAGCGGCCGGAAGGCTGATCACCCAATTAGATAGCTGCCCACCGGAGCGGTTTGGGCAGCTGGCGGCTCAAGTGATGATCGAATTGGGAATGGCCCAATCGGTTTCCATCTGGCTGATCGATCACGGGTTCTCGCACCTGACCGACCTGGTCGGGGCGAAGGAACGAGTTCCGATGCAGGGGTCGATCATCGGGCGCGTGGCAACCACGGAGGAGGCGGTTTTCCACGGCGAGCGGGCGTATCTCCCGCTAGCTCGCCGCGGGCAGGTTGTCGGTGTCATCGAGATCTCACCGACAGGTTCCGAAACCATGTCCCAGCTCGGCCCACTGGCTGTGGCCGTTTCTAACGCTTTGTTGGCCACCGGCCTAATCAGCGACGTCGTCGAACGCGCTCGCGGCGCGACCGATCTCAGCCTCCCGGCGACCATTCAGCATCGGAATCTTCCCCTCACCTCCTATGCCGATGATGACGTCGAGGTCGGTAGCCGCCTGGAGCCGGCCTATGACATCGCCGGAGACGTGATCGACTATGCGGCAAATCCCGAGGGCATCCATCTTGCTCTCTTTGATGCCGTTGGGCACGGCCTCCGGGCAACCACGCTTTCGACGTGGGCCGTCTCTACCTACCGGTTAATGCGCAGAAAAGGAGCTGCGCTCGCCGACATCGTTGTCGGGATCGACGAGGTAGTGGCGAGCAATGCCGAGAGCAATGAGTTTGTGACCGGCCTCATGATCCTCGTCAAGCCGGGTGAGGGCGTCATCGAGATTGCCAACGCCGGTCATCCTGCCCCGCTCCTGATTCGCGATGGAGTCGCGCACTTCTTGAACGGCTCGTCTATCCAGGTTCCCTTCGGACTAGGAGTCGATGACCCGAAGACGCATAACGCGCCGTCACAGCCGAGGGACGTCATCTTCTTGTACAGCGACGGAGTCGTCCAGGCCAGAAATCCCGAGCTCGCCATGTGGGGAGAGCAGACTCTGAGTCAACAAGCCCTGGCTCATACCTTGGAGGGACTCAGCGCGAGCGATATTTGCCGTCAGATTCTCTCGACCGTCATCACTTGGTCCAACGGAAGCCTGGCTGACGATGCCTCCATCGTCGCCCTGCGCCGGAAGCGTTAGGCGGGCTCCTTCTTAATCTCGAACCAGACGCCCGCCCAATCCGGATCTCCTGTTCCCCATGAGTCACTCAATGCCTCGACAATTCTAAGGCCGAAGCCCGATCGCGGCTTTTCGCCGTTGAGTGTCGTCCCATTTTGGTGAAGCTGCTGGACTTCTACCCGGAGAGATTCCGTACCTTCGATCAGACGCAAATAGACCCTCCCCGGGGGGCCGTGGCGGACCGCATTGCTCACTAGCTCGCTGGTCATGAGGACGAGATCGTCAAGCCGACTCCACCTCGAGAACTCGTTCCGTACGAAGTTGCGCGCATCGCCTGCTGCCTTCGGTCCCGCACTCAAGAATCGGCGGTGTTCAAAAGTTGTCACCGTCGTCCCACCGAAACATAAGGAGTAAATACCCGCCAACCGGGGGCGACAAACTCGCCTTACGCCTCGCTGTCTTCTTTGACGACGCTGCGGAGGCGATCCAGAGCCCTAGCCAGAAGACGGGAGACGTGCATCTGCGATATCCCCACTCGCTCCGCGATCTCGGCTTGAGTCAGGTCCTCGAAAAATCGAAGATATACGATCTCCTGCTCGCGGGGAGGCAGCAATGCCAGTTCCTCTGCTAGCTCCGGCCAGCTACTCATGACGCCGTCTTCATCCGCCGCCAGGGATTCAGCGCCATTGTTGCCGGTGACGGGGTCGGGGGCGTCAATCGACTCCCACCTATAAGCCACCCTGGCTTTCTGAGCCTCAAGAACCTCTTCGGCGGTCATTCCCAATTCTGCGGCGATTTCCGTTGCGCTCGGTTGGCGGCCCAGCTGCTGGGTCAGCCGATCGGTCGCCTTGCCGACATTGAGGGTCGACTCCTGCAGGGCGCGAGGCACTCGAACTGACCACGCCCGGTCGCGCAAATGGCGTTTGAGTTCGCCGGCGATGGTTACGGCCGCGAACGGCTCAAAATCACCTTTTTCGACATCGAAACGGTGCATGGCCGCAACCAGACCGAGTAATGCCACTTGCTCGAGGTCAGAGTCGGCGACCCCTTTACCACGGAACCGACGGGCAATCGAGGCAGAGAATGGGCCGAAACGGCGAACCAACTCCTCCTGGTAGAAGGGGTCGGTTGCCGACCGGGCCAACAGTTCAGCCGAGTCAACCTCTGCCAGCACGGCTCCCGTTCCCGGAGCGCGAACGTGAAACCAAACCAGCCGGCGGCCGTTTGAGCGCTCATCCCCCCAGCGCTGACTGAGCGTGCTGATAAGGCTGGTGGACAGTGGACCGAGTTCGGGAGTAGTGGGGTCATCGGCGCTTCCCAGCTCGACCCGCCAATCCGCCGGTCCTGCTTCAATCTTGAACTCCAGGCTCGAGGCCCCGCTGGCGACGAAGTGGCCGACTGCTTCGGTGGCCATAAGCTGCGCTTCGGCCAGACGCAACGGATCCAGGCGAGTTTCCTCGGCGAGAATCCGCCGCACCCATTGCGCGGTTTCCCGCCGGACCGGAAGCTCGTGGACGATCACCACAAGATCCCGGACGAGTTTTTCAGGCAGTTGCCTCCGCGATCGAGTCGTAGATGCTCAAGAGAGCGTCTACCCCGGTCACCGAAAGTGTCCGGGCAACGGGCCCCCCAGAGAGGACGATCGACATCTTGCCTCCGGCCTCGTTGATCCGCTCTGAGTTGGTCAAAAGGCTGCGGATGCCTGTCGAATCCATAAACGAAACCTTTGTCAAGTCGATAACTACCTGGTTAAGGCCGTCCTCGAGGGCATTGGCCACCGCCATATCCAGCAGCTCTACCGTCGCCAGGTCGATCTCACCGTTCGCCCTCAGCAGTGCCCTCCCGTTGTAATTCTCAACGGCGACTTGAAAAGCCATCGAATTCTCCGCCGACGAAATCACGAGCAAATTGATGCTAGCCGTCGACACAAACCCCGTCCCCAAAGACCGGATTGGCCGTTTACTCGACAACGGCAAGAGGGTATTGACGCTGTCGAATCAACCGGCAAAGGAGTCAGTTGTGACGGATAGAAGGACAGACAGAGAAGTCATTGTCACCAACGATGGCCGTTCAAGCGGAGCCTTGGTGGCCGGAATCGTGGCTGTTTTGGTGATTCTTCTCGCCATTTGGTTTTTCGCCAACAATGACGTAGGCGGTGGAGATGACACCATTGATGTCAACGTCAGTGTTCCGGCTACGACCAATTAACGAGAGGAACACAGCATGGACCGTGATTCTGTCGGTCGCACCGGAGATTGGAGCGGCCAGATGATCGATGAAGGACGATGGGACCAGGCTCGCGGAAAGATCCGAGAGACGTGGGGAGAGATCACTGATGATGATCTTGACGAGACCCAAGGCAATTGGGACCAACTCGTCGGAAAGATCAAAGAGAAGACAGGCGAGACCAGCGATGCCATCGAGCGCAAGCTCAAGGACTGGTTCTCGTAGGCAAACGGAATAGCTAAATACAAATAGATGCGAGATTGATCTCGCATCTATTTGTATTGGCGGGCCGCGACCACCAGCTTTCGGAAAAGGCCGATCAACTGAGAAGTGATCGGCCCTGACTTGAAATCTCTGTTACCTATCGACGTCACCGGAGTTACCTCTTTCACGGTCGACATCGCCACCACCTCGGTCGCCCCAGCCAGGACATCGCTCTGGAATCGCCCGCTGACAACCTTCTGGCCCGTCGCAGTGGCCGCGGAAAGGAGAAGCCGGCTGGTGACCGAATCGAGGATTCCAAGGTCGAGGTCCGGAGTTTCGATCACCCCGTCTCGAATCCAGGCGACCGCGAAAGTGGGACCCTCGAGCACCACCCCCGCCGCCGCGATCAAGAGGGCGTCGTCAAAACCTCGGCTTCGGGCTAGGCGACTGGCCGCCATGTTGGGGGCATAAGAGATGGTCTTCACCCCGGAGAGCTCCCACGGCTGCCCGGCCGGATGCCAGGGGGCGGGGACCGGCAGCAGCCGCAAATTTGAGGCTTTCGCGGCCACCGGTTGCCAGAGCACGACACAGCGGCCCGGGGATGATTCTCCCGATCCCCTGGTAAGGATTACCCGGACGATGCAGTCCCCTCCCTCCGCAGCCATCTCCTCGACCCAGGCTCGTAAATTGGTCGCGGGCGGACAGGCGATGTCCAGCGCCGCCGCCGACCGTGTCAACCGCTCGTAGTGGGGAGCGAAGGCGAAAGGCTTGCCGTCATACGCGCGAATCGCCTCGAAACAGCCATCGCCGCGCAACAGGCCTTCGTCATAGACCGAGATCGATTCCTGGCGATGGCCGTCGATCAACGGGGTGCTCACCGGTAGCCGTTCGTGATCGGGAGCCGACGATCTCGACCGAAGGCCTTGGTGGTGATCTTCACCCCTGGCGCTGCCTGCCGCCGCTTGTACTCATTCCGATCGACGAGCCGGGTGAAACGACGGACGGTGGCGGCATCGTGGCCGGCGGCGATGATGTCTTCGATTCCCTCATCTTCTTCGATGTAGAGCCGGAGTATCGGGTCAAGCAACTCGTAAGGCGGGAGACTGTCCGAATCTTTCTGGTTGGGGCGGAGTTCGGCTGAAGGGGGCTTGGCAATACTGTTGGGGGGAATGACTTCCCCTTGTCGGTTTCTCCAGTTGGCGAGGTCATAGACAGTGGTCTTGAAGACATCCTTAAGGACCGAGAAGCCCCCTACCATGTCGCCGTAGATCGTCGAGTAACCGACAGCCATTTCCGACTTGTTGCCGGTGGCAACCACCATCGGCCCGAACCGGTTGGAGATCGCCATCAGCACCGCCCCGCGAATCCGGGCCTGGAGATTTTCCTCTGCCACACCGAAGGCCTCGCTGCCAAAAAGTGGCTCGAGGGCCACCAGGTACTCGCCAAAGACCGCCTGGATCGGCACCGTATCGAACTGGATACCGAGACGTTTGGCGAGATCGGCGGCGTCTGTGACTGAATGGTCGGAACTGAATTGAGTCGGCATCGAGGCTCCCCACACGGCATCCGGACCTAGGGCATCAGTCGCAATCGCGGCGGTCAGGGCCGAGTCAATGCCCCCAGACAGACCAATAATCACCCGGCGGAACCCGTTGCGCTGGACATAGTCGGAAAGCCCGAGTTGGAGTGCCCGATAGATCTCCTCTTCGGGGTCCAGCAACGGCGTTACGTCCCCATGGCCGGCGAGGTCGTCGTCGAGATCGAGCAGGAATCGATCCTCGGCGAACTGCGGAGATCGGTGAATCACGGCGCCGTTCCGATCAATGACGACCGAGCAACCGTCGAACACCAACTCGTCCTGGCCGCCGACCAGATTCAGGTAGACCACCGGCACTCCTGAGCTCCGGGCACGGTCCGCCAGCATCTCTTCTCGCTGGCGAGCCTTTCCGTAGTGATAGGGGGAACCGTTGATGTTGAGAAGGATTCGGGCTCCGGCTTGAGCTTGGCGCATCGGAGGTCCGTCCGGCACCCAGATGTCCTCACAGATCGAGATCCCGACCGGGGTGCCGGCGACGTCCCAGACGAACTCTGGCCTTTCGCCGACCAGGAAGTAGCGATCCTCGTCAAAGACCCCGTAATTGGGGAGGAGAATTTTGTGATAGGTCGCCCACCATTCCCCGCCCTGGAGGAGGGCGGCGGCATTGTAAATGTTGCGCTTGGCGGCGTCAGCCCCTCCGCGACCTGCGCCACCGCTTCCGAGATCGACGAATCCGACGACGGTGGTGCACCGACCGGAGCGAGTCGCAAGACGTCGAATGACATCCAGGTTGTCCTCGACAAATGCCATCCGCAGCACGAGGTCCTCGGGCGGATAGCCCGTAACAGCCAGCTCGGGCAGCAGCAGGACATCGGCGCCTGAGTCCTCCGCCCAGACCATGGAGTCAGCGATGAGAGCCTCATTGCCGTCCAGATCCCCGACCCGAAGATTGATCTGGGCGCCGGCGATTCGCATGCAGTTTCTGAGACTACGCCAAGATAGGGAACGAGTTAGATGCCACATCGAACCCGGTCACCAGCTCGCCTCGGGGTCGGAGGCGAACAACAGCCCCGCCTCGAACGTCTGGGCTGGATCGTCGACGGGGAGGTGACGCATGAGGCTGAGGACCTGCTCCGGCTCGTCATATCGGGGCCGGATCCGATGGGGACGTTGAATCGAGTTCTCGCCCTCGCCGAAAAGACGTACCTCGATCCCCGCGGTGATGACCTTATTTCCCTCCTCGCCCTCGCCGGCAGCAGCCGAGGCCTCTGGGAATCGCTCCTCCGTCACCCCGAATGGCTGAAGGACCACGGCGGCGAGGTGACAGACCCTCGGGTGCTAGTGCAGAGCAGGCTTGTTCCCATCGCTCGGGATGACCTGACGAATCGAGCCAGCCTGGATTTGACCACTGCCCGATTGACCGAAGTTGCCGATCAGGCGGCGGGGTTGGCCCTGGCCAACGCCACCGCCGAAGTCTCCAGGCGAAATGCGGGTCAGCCACTCCCGCGGCTGGCGATCATCGCGCTGGGGAAATGGGGCGGTGGCGAGCTCAATTACGCCTCCGACATCGATCTCGTATTTGTCTACGAAGCTGGCGAAGAACCGGAAAGGGACAGGCGGCTGGCGCTTCGTATCGCCACCGGCTTCATTGAGGCGCTGGCCGCTCCCACATCCGAGGGAATCGCATTTCGGGTGGATGCCGGTCTCCGGCCGGAAGGATCGACCGGACCGCTGGTGCGGACCCTCGAAGGGTACCGGGCCTATTACGAAAAGTGGGGGGAAGCGTGGGAATCACAGGCTCTGCTCAAGGCCCGGCCGGCCGCCGGCGATCGGGAATTGGGCGAGAGTTTCATGGCAACGATCGCTCGATTCGTCTGGCCCGAATCCCTGGCGCCCGATGCCGTACGCGAGCTACGCCAGCTCAAGCAGCGGGCCGAGGAGGAAGCCGACCCCGATGACATCAAACGAGCACCGGGTGGAATCCGCGACGTCGAGTTCACGGTGCAGCTCCTGCAGCTCATTCACGGTCGCGCCGATCACAGCCTGCGGGTTCCGGGAACCCTGGATGCGCTCGAGGCCCTGACGGGCGGCGACTATGTCCGTGCCGAGGACGCCTTCGCCTTGGCCGATTCGTATCGATTCCTGCGAACGGTCGAGCACCGGCTCCAACTCTGGCAGATGAGCCAAACCCATCTCATCCCCGACAACAGGGAACCATTGGCACTCTCCTTGGGGTACCGCCGGGCCGAGCGGACGGCGCTCGAACAATTCAACGAAGACCTCGCTCGTCATCGCCGGCGGGTGCGAGAGCTGCACGAAGCTCTCTATTACCGCCCTCTGCTCGAAGCGTTCTCCTCGGCTTCGGCCCTAGGACTCGACCGCAGCAAAGCGGAAGAGCGTCTTGAGGCATTGGGGTTCGTCGATGTAGCCGGGGCCGCCAGGGCCTTCGAAACCCTCACCACCGGGCTCTCGCGGCGGTCGTCGATGATGCAGCAATTGCTGCCTCTGATGCTCGATTGGCTGGCCGACTCCCCCGATCCCGATCTCGGCCTCACCCAGCTGGCCAAGTTGGTGGAGTCGAGCTCAGACCAAGCCGAACTGACCGGGACGGTGCGGGATCGACCCGTCGCCGCCCAGCGGCTTTGCCACTTGCTGGGATCGTCGCGGTTGATTGGCCGCTTCCTCGACCGCCTTCCCGAGTTCCTTCCCCGCCTGGCTGATGATCGCCTTCTTACTGATCTCCCTCACGGAGAGGCCGTCATCGCTGTGGCGCTCGAGCGGATGAAGCTCAGGGGCGGGCGCGACGCCCGAATGGGCTCACTGCGCCGCTTCGTGCGCCGCCGGGTGCTGCGAGTGGCCGCGGCCGATCTGCTCGAGCTGGCCGACCCCGAAACTGTCGCTTCCGCGCTGAGCGACACTGCCGATGCTGCCGCCGGCGCCGCGCTGTGGACAGCCCAGGAGTCCCCCGGTCATCCTGCCGACTTAGCAGTGATAGCGATGGGAAAGTGGGGGGGCCACGAGCTTGGTTATGGGTCGGACCTCGACTTGATGTACGTCGGAAGTCCGGGAGCGGGTGCCCTGCAAAGCCTGCGGTTGGCAACCGAGTTTGCAGCGGTGATGAGCCAGCCCACTTCAGACGGCGCCGCATATCAACTCGACCCCGGGCTGCGACCGGAGGGCCGTCAGGGTGCCTTGGTGCGAAGCCTGGAAGCCTTTCGCCTTTATTACGAGTCGCGGGCGGAGCCGTGGGAACGAATCGCTCTCATCAAGGCGCGTCCCGTCACAGGGCCTTCCGAGTTGGCAGAGGAGTTCGCAGCCATCCGGGAGGAGCACGCTTTCCCGGCAGAGGTTGGTGCGGAGGCGGTGAGGTCCCTGCGGCACGTCAAAGCCCGAGTAGAGAAGGAACGCCTTCCGCACAACCCTGAGTTCCATCTCAAGCTCGGGCCCGGGGGCCTTTCGGACATCGAGTTTCTGGCTCAGATCTGGCAACTCCGAATCGGAAGGGGAAAACCCCATCTGCAGACCACTTCCACTCTGGCGGCTCTCGCCGCCCTCAGCTCAGAAGGTGTTCTCTCCGCCTCGGAGGCCGAGCATCTCCAGGCCACCTATCGGTTGTGCTCGCGCATCCGAAATCGGCTCTATTTGCAGACAGGTAATCCTCACGACGCTCTCCCGATCGAAGGAAACCAACTCTCCCGGCTGGCCCGTTCCCTCGGCTACCGCCACCGGGGAGACTTGCGGGAGGAATATCGCGCGATGACGCGCAGGTCCCGACGCCTGTTCCAGACTCTCTTCTTCGAGGACTGAAGCCCCAACACTCGCTGTTTCTCCCCCGTAGGGGGAGTACCGCCGCAGGGGGGGAGGGGGGTCCGCTCACAGGGAGAGGAAACAAGCTCGCTGGGGAGAAACAAGACGCCCGGCTACCCTTCTCTTCCGATGACAGCCGCCGACTTCGGTCACGTCCGGGCGGCCGTCGCCGACCTACTCCCCGAGGTATTGGAGTTGCGTCGTCGGCTGCATCGCCGCCCGGAACTGGCCTACCGCGAGGTTGCCACGACGGAGCTGGTCCTCTCCCGATTGCGGGCAGCGGGCCTCACACCACAGCCTCGAAGCCCACGCACCGGCCTCGTAGTCGAGGTCGGAAAGGGTGAGCGCCTGGTCGGATTTCGCGCTGATCTCGACGCCTTGCCGATCCAGGAACCGGATGGCTTCGAAGACCGCTCCGAGGTTGCCGGAGTCATGCATGCCTGCGGCCACGATGTCCACACCGCCATCGGGGCCGGCCTGGCGCTGGTCGCCGCCCGCCTCCAAATCGATCGTCGGATCCGCTTCATTTTTCAACCGGCCGAGGAGGCTTTTCCCGGGGGCGGCCAGGAGATGGTGGCCGAAGGGACCGCGACCGATTTGCGGGCCATTGTCGCCTTCCACTGCGACCCGGCTCTGGAGGTCGGGAAGGTGGGGATGAGGTCGGGGCCCATCACTGCCTCCGCCGATCGCTTCTTCGTCACCCTCGAGGGCCCGGGGGGACACACCGCCCGGCCCCATCGAACGGTCGACCTGGTCTTTGCGTCCGGGCTCTTGGTGTCGCAGCTACCCGGTCTCATCGATCGCCACACCGATGCTCGCCTTCCCAAGGCGGTCGTGTTCGGAACGATCTCCGGTGGCACCGCCGAAAATGTGATTCCCACCAAAGTGGAGCTTTCGGGCACGTGTCGAACCCTCGACCGGGGACTGTGGGAGGAAATCCCGACACTCATCGACCGGCTGGTCCACGAGATCGTCGCCCCGACCGGAGCCAAGATCGTTTTCAAATATGTGCGCGGGGTTCCTCCCGTCATCAACCACCCCGAAGTTGTCGCCGCCTGCCGCGAGGCTGTAAGTCGCTCGATGGCAGTGAGCACGATCGTTGAGGCCGAGAGCTCCATGGGCGCCGAAGACTTCTCCGCCTTTTCCGAAGCCGTCCCGGGAGCCCTGATGCGATTGGGTGTAAAGACTCCAGGCGGACGCTCGGTCGATTTGCACTCGGCCTCCTTCCGTGCCGACGAAGGAGCGGTCGAAGTGGGGCTGCTGGCCGGAATGGCGTCGCTGCTGGCGATCTAGCTGATCAGATCGAACCCCTCCGCCCGCAACGTTGAGGCGAGCAGTTCCGCTTCGGCCGCCCGTACCGAGAGCGTGAGCACGCCGCCGCCGCCATGGGTGGCGTGGCGGAGCTGCAGGTCGCGGAGGTCGACGCCGGAAACCTCGAGGGCGTGCCCAACGCGGGCGATCTCACCAGGACGATCCTCCAGCACCACCCCGATGGAGGTCACCGGAGCCGTTAGCGAGCTCCTTGCCGCTCGCGCCGACAGCAATGCCGCCCCGATCTGCTCGCGGTTCTGATCCTCGATGAGTTGGGCCCAGGTCAGCAG
>JBOGEW010000043.1:0-5325 GCA_050742075.1 Acidimicrobiia bacterium | reverse complement strand
ACTTCTCCCCTCCAGTTCGGACTCTCCCAGGGGCTGGTAAGAGGAGCGACCTCGGGATTGTCGACGCTCGGCGTGGTCTGGCTGGCCGAGCACCTTGCGCCGCGAATCCGTGCCTACGGCGTCGGGATATATGGAGCCGCAGGAAGTTTCGGAGCCGGTCTGGCGGTGATCGGATTGCCGCTTGCCGAGGCCGATTGGCGCATCCCCTACTTCCTCACCGGTGCCGGTCTGCTCCTGCTTCCCATACTCGCCTCCCGCATCCGGGAAGCCGGCGGACGCGGAACGGTGACCCGACGGCCGGTGGATACGAGCTTCTTGCAAACCCCCGTATTCGTGATCGCAGCCTTGGCCTCTCTCCTTCCCTCAGCCTTCTCTGCTCTGGGCCTCGCTTTTCTGACCGAGCGGCTGGTCAATCAAATCGGGCTCGCCTCGGGTGAGGCTGTGCTGCTGACTCTCGCCGGAGGAACGGTCGGGGCGGTGGGATTCTTTCTCGGCGGGCGTCTCGCCGACAGCTGGGGCCGGCGCCCGACGACCATCCTCGCCCTGCTCTCGATCCTCGGGGGCGGGGTGGCGGTTTACAACCTACGTCCAGTTTCGCTCCTGCTTCCGGCCCTGATCGTTTCGGCTTTCGGCTCCTTTGCTTACGTCCCCGCCGCCTCGATCCATCGGGCCGAGCTCTTCCGGCCTGAGCAGCGGGCCACCGCCAGCTCCGCTCTCACCTGGGTGGGCACCCTCGGTTCGGCCGCCGGGCTGTTGGCCGGGGGTCTCATCATCGATCGCCTGGGGCTGAGCACCACCATGACCGTCCTCGGGTCGGGGGTGCTAGTGGCGGCTCTGCTGACCCTGGGGCTCCCCGAGACCCGGGGCCTCCTCCTCGACCGGTGGGAAGAGACCGGGAATAAGGACCAGCAGGCGAGCGAGGATCATGAGGCCGATCGCCCACCAGACTCCGCCGAGCCCCCATCCGCTGCGGACGACGACCGCTAGAAGGCCAGCGGCGGCAAGAAGGCCCAATCCGGAGGAAGCCATCATCCGGGCCAACCGCAGCTGGCCGAGAACGACACCGTCAAGCACCCAGAGCCAGGCGGCCGGCACCGCCAGGATCGCCAGCACGAAGGTGACGCCCGCGAGCTCGGCGGCCACCCCGGCGGTGGGAGCAAAGATCGCCGACAGCGGCCCTCCCGAGATGAGCCAGAGCCCGGCCAGCACCACGCCCATCCAGCTCCCCCACCAGAGCAGCCGTGTGATCACATCGACTTCTCCCTGGCGATCGCCCCGACCGGTGGCTTCGGCTACCAGCGTCTGAGCGGCGATGGCGAGCCCGTCAACCAGCATCGCCGAAAGGAACCACGTCTCCCGAACGATCTGATGGGCAGCCAGGGCATCGACACCCATCCCCGCCACTGCCGCAGTCGAGAGCGAAAGAGTCGATACCAGGAAGAGAGTCCGGGCGGTAATGAGCGCTCCCGGACGAAGGAGGTTGTTGAGGCTCAGCAAACCGGTCCATCGCAGTTGCCCGAGACGGCGTCGAAGGAGGACGACGAATAACGCCGCCCCGATGTATTGGGCGGCGACTGAGCCGAGGGCGGCACCGCTGACGCCCATGTTCAGCCCGAAGATCAGGATGGGGTCAATCACGGCGTTGAGAACGTTGATGGCGAGGGTGATCATCAGCGGGACCCGAGTATCGGCCAGCCCGCGAAAGGAGCCATGGCCGGCCAGAATCACGAGTACCGCCGGAGCAGCCAGGGCCCTGATCCGGAGGTAGTCGAGAGCGGGTGCCATCACCTCGGGGCCGGTCTGTACCAGTCGCAGGATCGGCTGGGCGAAAAGGATCAGGACCGAAGTCGTGATGACGCCCAGACCGATCGCGAGGACCAGCGAAGAGGAGATGACCTCACCAGCCCGCTCGCGATCTCCCGCTCCCTCCGCCCGCGCCACCATCGGGGTGGTGACGTAGGCGAGAAAATTGAAGACGACGAAGACAAACCCGAAGACGGCGCCGTTCACCGCTAATGCCCCCAAGGCACTCGCCCCCAATTGCGAAACGAAGAAGGTGTCGGCGAGAGAGAGCAACGGGTCCGCCGCCAGAGCGCCCAGCGCGGGGATGGCGAGGGCGAATATCCGCCGGTCGATTGCTCGCATCAGATTCGCTTGAACGGCCACTGACAGATTCGGTTGAGCTCGCACTCGGGGCACCGCGGCCGGCGAGCCTCGCAGATGTCGCGTCCGAACTGGATGAAGCGCATTGAGATTCCCGACCACGACTTACGCGGGTAGAGCGCCTTCAAGTCGCCTTCGATCTTCACCGGGTCGGTGTTGGTCGTCAGGTCGAGTCGCCCTGCCACCCGTCGGACGTGGGTGTCGACGGCGATCGCGGGCGCCGAGAACGCTTCGGCCAGGACCACGCTGGCGGTCTTGCGGCCGACTCCCCGCAGTGTCACCAACTCCTCGAGTCGGTCGGGCACCACCCCGCCGAAGCGCTCCTCGAGGTCCTTCGAAAGAGCGATGATCGACTTGGTCTTCTGGCGATAGAAGCCAGATGAGAAGATGATCTGCTCGACCTCTTCGGGGTTGGCAACGGCGAGGTCGGCCGGCGTCGGAAAGCGAGCAAAGAGCACCGGGCTGATGCGGTTGACGTTTTCGTCCGTGGTCTGGGCCGACATCACGGTCACCACCAGGAGCTGCCAGGGATCCTGGTAATCGAGGGCGGTGCCGATGTCGGGGTAGCGCTCGCGCAAGAGAGCGAGGATGCGGTTGGCCCGCCGGCGAGCGGCAGGGGTGGGTGGAGGAGGTGGGGGCTTGGGGGGCAAGGTCGTGATCGTATTGGGGCTCCTAGCCTTCCCGGCCCTTGCGATCTCGTACCACCTTGGCCGGTCTGGCTATCGCCGCCGCCTCGTTTCTGTTCGGATCGACCTTCGTCGTCATCAAGGACGCAGTCGCGACTTTTCCTCCAATCTCGTTCGTCGCCTGGCGATTTCTCCTCGGCGGATTCGTACTTGCGCTATTCGTCCCGCCAAGAGGAATGGGGGTGTGGCGCGACGGCGCGGTAGCCGGCTCGTTGCTGTTCGTCGGTTACAGCCTGCAGACCGCCGGCCTCGTCACCACTGGTGCCTCCAACTCAGCGCTCATCACCGGCCTCTTTGTCATCTTTACCCCGCTGCTGGCTGCCCTCCTCTACCGTCGCCGTCCCTCGCTCGGCGTCGCCGCTGCCGCGCTCTTGGCCTTCGGCGGCGTCGTTCTCCTGACCTATCGCCCCCAAACCGAGTTCGTGCGCGGGGACCTTCTCACCGTCGGGGCTGCCATTGCTTTCGCCGGGCACATCATCGCCCTGGACCGTTTGGCCAATCGCCATTCACTGGTTTCGTTCACCGCCGTGCAACTGCTGGTAACGGCCATCCTCGCATTTCCCCTGGCGGCAGTGACGGAGGGGATCCCCCTTCCCGGTCGGCGAGACCTGCCGGCGCTATTGATCACCGCCCTCGGGGTTTCGATCGGTGCCTATCTCCTCCAGCTTTGGGCGCAGACGATCATCAGCCCCTCCCGCACGGCTGTGCTCCTAGCCCTCGAGCCCGCATTCGCGGTGGCGACAGCGGCGGTGGTCCTCGGTGAGAGGCTGACACTCGTTGGGTGGGCTGGCGCCGCCCTGATCATGGCGGCCGTCCTCTTGGTTATCCGGTTCGGTGCCGCTGAAGTCGGCGGTAAAGATGGGTGAGGATTCGGATCAACGCCACCACCGCCATTAGTGAGATCACCAGGTAAATCGCCAGGGCGGGGCCGGCGGTATACCGCTCGGGACAGGCAGAGAGACCGCCTTCGCACAACCCATAACCGGTTCCTCCTCCCAAGAGGTCGAGAAGGACCAAAACCGGCAGCGCCGCCAGGCCGATCGCCAGCAGCACGAGGAGCATCAACAGGGCTCGGAGCCACACCATCGTCGTCAACGCTACCGGTCCCGGGGTCTTCGCTCGGTACACTCGACTCTCCTGTGGGGTACTTCGCAGAGCCGTTCACTACCGCCGAAATCGCGGTCTTGAGACGGTTTTTTACCAATGTCGACCGGCCGGTGTTTGCCCTCATCAACCTGCCCGAAGTCGTCAAAGGCGCTCTCTTCGCCCGCTACTCCCGATCGGCCAAATCGGTCCGGCGTCTCTTCCTCGACGAATTCGTAACCGACCCTGACGCTTCGGCCGAAGCAATCGCCGACGGACTCGGCGCGGGCTCGGGCGAGGATCCGCTGATTGATCAGAAGCGGGCCGAAGGGCTCTATCGAAGAGTCTTCTTCGAATACGGAGACGACTCGGTGGCTCAGTTGGGAGGAGTCCATCTCGCCTGCGAGCAGGCATCGAACATCCTGACCAAGGTGCTCGAGTGGGGTCGTCTTGCCTCCTATCTCGAACAGTCGACTCGTTACATCGCCTATGACGCTCCCCTTGGGGATCGGTATCGCTATTTCGTTCCGGAGGAGATCGAGCAATCTGCGATCGCCGACGAATACCGGACGTTCATGGAGGAGACTTTCGACACCTATCGGACGATGGTGGGACGGATGACTTCCTACTTTCAAGAGCGCTTTCCCCGACGGGCCGAGGACTCGCTCGGGGTGTGGAACGCCACCATCCGCGCCAAGGCGTGTGACACGGTGCGGGGTTTGCTCCCGGCTTCCACTCTCTCCAATGTCGGGATCTACGGAAGCGGGCAGGCATACGAGATGGCCTTGATCCGGATGGCCGCCCACCCGCTGGCCGAGGTTCGATCGTACGGAGCGCTGATGCTCACCGAGCTCCGAAAAGTGATCCCCTCCTTCCTCACCCGCGTCGACCTCCCCGATCGCGGTGGTGCCTGGTCGGACTATCTCTCCTCCACCCGTGCCGCGCTCGAGCGTTTCGCCCCCGCGGGCGATGTCATCGAGCCGTTCGAAACCGAGCCGTTGGTGACCCTTACCGATTGGGACCCCGATGGCGAGCTGAAGCTGGCGGCGGCGGCCCTCTATGCCGGCTCCGAACTGAGCGATGCCGATTTGGCTGCCCACGTTGCGGGAATGGATTTCGACGAGCGGGCGGAAGTGCTGGGCGCCCTATTCGGCGATCGCCATAACCGTCGCCACAAGCCCGGTCGCGCCCTCGAGCGAACCACCTATCGGTTCGACGTCTTGTGCGACTTCGGCGCCTTCCGCGATTTACAGCGGCACCGGCTGATGACGATCGAATGGCAGCGCCTTGGTACCCGCCTCGGCTATCAGTGCCCCGCCGAGATAGAAGAGGTCGGCCTTGGCTTCGGTTTTCGCCGGATCATGGAAGCCGCCGGCGAGCTCTACGAAACCAT
>JBOGEW010000042.1:0-10255 GCA_050742075.1 Acidimicrobiia bacterium | reverse complement strand
CACGATCCTCAATCTCGGGATCAACGACGAAGTGGTTGCGCTGCTCACGGAGTGGTCGGGCGACGCCCACTTTGCGCACGATGCCCATCGACGTTTCATTCAGATGTACGGTGAGGTTGTTCGGGAGATTCCCGACAAGTCGTTTGAGGAAGTGCTTTCTGATCTGAAGGCAAGCCGAGGCGTGTCGAACGACTCCGAACTGACTACGAACGATCTCGCCCAGGCGGCGCGCCGCTTTCGCCAGATCATCGCAAGTCAAAACCATGAGCCGATCCCCGACGACCCAGGCGAGCAGCTACGCGCTGCCATCGAGGCCGTCTTTTCCTCCTGGAGCAACAACCGAGCCAAAACCTACCGCGAGCTGAACGATATCCCCGATGACCTTGGCACGGCCGCCAACGTTCAAATGATGGTTTTTGGCGACCTTGGATCGGACTCGGGCACCGGGGTTTGCTTTACCCGCGACCCTTCTACCGGGGAAAAGGTTCCGTTTGGGGACTACCTTCCAGAAGCGCAAGGTGAAGACGTGGTGGCGGGAATCCGCAACACCTCCAATCTCGATGAGCTCTCGAGGCTTCATCCATCTTGCCATGCGGAGCTCACCTCGATCATGGATGGTCTTGAAAACCACTTCCGTGACATGTGCGACATTGAGTTCACTATCGAAAAAGGCAAGCTCTTCATCTTGCAAACGCGGGCCGGCAAGAGAACTGCTCACGCTGCCGTTCGAATCGCGGTGGCCATGGTTGAGGAGCATCTCATCGACAAAGAAACTGCCCTTGGACGGATTGTTGACCCAGCTTCTCTAGAGCAGCTGGACCGTGCCCGCATAAACGAATCCGAGGCCGAGCCGCCAATCGCTCACGGGCTAGGAGCCAGTCCGGGCGCTGCGGTCGGCAAGGTGGTTTTCACGGCCGACAAAGCCGTGCAGTGGGCCAACGCCGGTGAGGACGTGATCCTGGTTCGACCTACGACCACACCCGACGATCTTCACGGGATGGCGGCTGCGCAGGCGATCCTCACCTCGTCGGGAAGCACTGGGAGCCACGCCGCGGTAGTCGCCCGGGGGATGGGAAAACCAGCACTCGTCGGAACTCGAGGGTTAAACATCGACGAGCAAAAGGGCCGCGCCCGGCTGCGAACCAAGACGATCGCCGAGGGCGATGTGATCACGGTGGACGGCACTACCGGAGCGATCTACATGGGAGCTCAGCCGCTGATTCCGCCACAACCGGTCCCGGAATTGGACATTCTGCTC
Source organism: Acidimicrobiia bacterium (assembly GCA_050742075.1). Classification (GTDB taxonomy): domain Bacteria; phylum Actinomycetota; class Acidimicrobiia; order Spongiisociales; family ZC4RG35; genus JACCTH01. The sequence continues at coordinate 8,997 of JBOGEW010000042.1, read as the reverse complement.
AGTTGGGCGGACGCGGTCCGCACCCTAGGTGTGTGGGCAAACGCCGACACGCCGGCAGAAGCAGCGATCGCCCGCCGAGCCGGGGCCGAGGGAATCGGCCTCGCCCGGACCGAGCACATGTTCTTGGGTGAACGAACCGAGGTGGTCCGCAGGATCATCCTCTCCAAGGACGACTCGGCACGACAGGAAGCCCTGGCAGAGCTAAAGGTACTACAGGTGTCCGACTTTGAGGGTCTGCTCGAAGCGATGGATGGACTCCCGGTAATCGTCAGGTTGCTCGATCCGCCTATGCACGAATTCCTCCCCTCGCGGTTGGAACTTGAGCAGGAGATGTATCGGCGAGTCCCCCTTCGCGAAGACATCACCGACCTTCAGGAGATGGCCGGGCAGGTGGAAGATCTAGAAGAGGTGAACCCAATGATGGGCCTGCGCGGGGTTCGCCTTGGGCTCATCCGACCAGAGCTCTATTTGGTCCAAACCGAAGCAGCCATCGAGGCAGTGATAAAGCGGATGACGGCGGGAGGCGATCCCCAGCTCGAGATCATGATCCCCCTGGTCGGGGAAGTGGAAGAACTCCGCCTGATGCGAGAGATGATCGAGCAGCAGATCGAGGCGTATTCCTCCAAGAGTGGCTTGAAACTCGAAATTCCAGTCGGAACGATGATCGAGCTGCCCCGGGCGGCGCTGATCGCCGGGACGTTAGCCGCCCATGTCGATTTCTTTTCATTTGGAACGAACGATCTCACGCAGATGACCTATGGGCTTTCGCGTGACGACGCCCAGGCCCGCTTTCTGGATAAGTACGTCGAAAGGAAGATTTTCAAATCCAACCCGTTCCAGACCCTCGATCGCGACGGAGTTGGGCGTCTGGTCCGAGTTGCGACCAGAGAAGGGAAGGAAGCCAATCCGGGCCTGATTGTCGGTGTCTGTGGCGAGCACGGCGGGGATCCGGCATCTATCGCGTTCTGCAAGGAGGTCGGACTCGACTACGTGTCGTGCAGTCCGCCCCGAGTCAAGGTTGCGCGGCTGGCCGCGGCTCAAGCCGAATTGGGCTCGGAGCGAGCTGACGTTTGAGTTCGATGATCGGCGATGGCCTCCGCCAGCTCGGCAACGCCATCGCCGGTTAGGGCCGATCCAACCAGGATCGGGACCTCAAGGGAGGTTCGTAGCTGTACGGCCGCGCGCTCGGCTCCGCCGAGGTCCGACTTGTTGATGAAGACGATGTCCGCCGCCTCCAGGAGTCCGGCCTTGGCCGCCTGGACGTCGTCACCCCATTCCGGATGCAAAACGACAACAACGGTGTCGGCCACGGTGACCACCTCGATCTCTGATTGACCAACCCCGACCGTCTCGACAATCAACGGAAAGAAGCCAGCGTGGGCGAGGGCGGCGAGCACCGGCCCGACGCCGGCGGCGAGGCCCCCGAGCTTTCCCCTAGTGGCAAGGGAGCGGATGAAGACCTGTTCGTCGCCGGCGTGGTTCTGCATCCGGATTCGGTCGCCCAGGAGCGCCCCTCCCGTCAGCGGACTCGAGGGGTCGATGACGACGACCCCGGGGCGGTTTCCGCTACTGAGCTCGTGTCGGATGAGTTGATCCACCAGCGTGCTCTTCCCGGCTCCAGGAGGGCCGGTGAACCCGGTGACGTCACGCGCCGGCTGGAGTGCTTCGATGATCCCGGGGTCGGGAGACTCGACCAGTGCGGTCAGCAGGCGGGAAAGTGCTCGCCGATCGCCGGTAGCGACAAGATCGAGATCGGTTGGTATCACCTGACGCCAGGGTACGGCGCCCTAGGTGGCGTTGACCGCCACCACCCCCGGGACCCGCTCGGTGAGAATTCGCTCGATTCCCGCCTTCAAGGTCATCATCGACATCGGACAACCACCGCACGCACCCACCATTTGCAGGTTGACGGTGCCGTCCTCGACCCCGAGCAACACGAGGTCGCCGCCATCCATCTGGATTGCAGGGCGGATGTACTCGAGGGTCTCCTGGAGTTTCTCCAGGTCGACCTCGGGCAGATCGGTGGTGGCGGTCGCGGATTCACTCATCGCTAGTAGAACCTAACGGCGCTCCGGTTTCATTCCAAAGCCCCCCCATCTGCGAACCCAGGGTTGTTAGCCGGCGAAAACGACGACTCCGGCCCACAGAACGGTCAGCGACGTTCGGGCACTCCGAGAAGAACTACGCGGGCATCGCCGTGCGGGCTCCTCGCCTCGATGATCACTTCGAACCGAGCCCGATCCGTGACCCCAGCGGCGATGAGATCGGACAACGGGATCTCGTAGGGACCGGCTGCCGCCAGCCCGAGATCCATGACCTCGCCGGTCTCGCCGTCGATGTTCGCCCGCACCGTGAGGAAGGCAGGAGCGGTCATGTCGAAGCGAAGCTGATGACCGCCGACGCCGTAGGGCAACCGTGCTCGGGCGATAGCCGGCGCGGTCCCAATCCCGACCGGGACCTGCGCTGCGATCCGGCCATCGACCTCGGTAAAGGCCCAAGCGGCGAAACCGCTCGCCACCTCTTCTCCGTCCATGGTGACGGTGGCGCCCTGACCGGCCAGCATCACGAGGTCGGGAACCTCGACGACCAGTCCGACAGTGATGGCGGGAGGCAGCCAACCGCCCGCCGGCTGGGGCCGAAGTCCGCCGTAATAATGGGCGAGGATGTCGCCGTAGAGGGCGCCGTCCTCGGCCAGAGCCAGTGCGCCGAATTGGCTCATCCCAACCTGATGACCCCATCCCTCGCCGTTGAACACGAAGTTGCGGCCTAGCTCCCGGTAGTGACCGTGGTCGACCATCGTCTGCTCACTCGAGATCGTGTAGGTGCCCGATAAGACCGTCTGCGGATAGCGCCGGCCGTCGGGCCGCTCCGCTGGCAGCCGATCGGGCATGATCGCTGCCGCCGCTCGATTGATCACGGAGCGGAACCGGTAGCTCGCCATCCGCTCCGTTTCCCGACCCGACGACACCACGACCTGCCATGGACCTTGCCCATCGGCCGTTTGCTCCACGCCGACACTGGCGATCGGGCCGTGGAGCAACTCCGCTTCAGTGAGAAGCGCGGTCATTTCGGATTCGGAAACCCCAAAGCTCCAGCTGACGAACGGCGAGTCCTCCGCCGGCGACGCCACCGCCGCCAAATACGGCACATCGAGGCCAGGGAAGATGTCCTCCGATTCCCTGGTGCGAACACCGGCGGTGGAGCTGTATAGGGCCTGCGCCGGTCGATTGTTGTAGAGAAGGATCTGCCCGGCGGTGGACGCCACCGCCTGGGCCCAGCGCTGGCCATCGAACGTGTCGAGCCCGAAGCGACCTGCGTAAACCTGGCAAGCCGTGGTGGCGCAAATGTCGTACCCATAGCGCGAGCCGGTGGCGGTGCGGCCGCCGGAGAGCGTGAAAGCCAGATAGGTGCGGGCAGCAACGGCCTGGGCCTTCAAGGCCTCGTCTGGCCACGCGAAGGGGACTTCCCGAATCCCCAGCAGGTATGACTCCGGCGACATTGTCTCGGTCAGCACGAGCCCATCATCCGAGGCGCTCAACACCAGCGGACCGGCGAATTGATCGTCGCCGACGGTGATGACGGCCCCCGGCTCAGCCGTGATGACTACGCGATTCCCGGCAATCGCCTCAGCGTCCACTGGTGAGGCCGTGGCCGATAGACCAACCAGCAGGATCGCCCCGAGGGCCCTACTCAGAGCGAGCGATTGACGCTCCCAGCTTCCGCAGCTTTCCTGCCAAGTCTTGATATCCCCGATCAATGTGATGGGCGTCCCCCACATAAGTGCGGCCCTCGGCTCGCAACCCGGCCAGGACCAGAGCCGCCCCGGCCCGAATATCGGGAGCGAGCACCGGACAGCCTGACAGTTCTTCTTTGCCTCGAATCACCGCGTGCTGGGCCTCGGTGGAGATGTCGGCCCCCATGCGAGCAAGCTCGCCGACGTAGCGAAAACGGGCGTCGTATAGGTTTTCGGTGACGATCGAGGTGCCATCGGCCACCGAAAGCAAGGCCACCATCTGGGGATGGAGATCGGTGTGAAACCCCGGATACGGGAGAGTCACAAAGTCGACCGGCTTCGGGCGCTCGGGGCCTCCGACCCGGAGCCACCCCTCTCCCTTTTCGACAATCGCTCCGGTGTCTTCGAGCTTGCTCAGCTCCATGCGCAGGTGAGAAGGGATGCAACCGGTGAGGGTGACATCCCCCCCGGTGATGGCAGCGGCGATCGCAAAAGTGCCCGCCTCGAGCCGATCGGGGACGACGTTGTGCTCCACCGGTTGTAGATCGGGGGTGCCGGTGAGATGGATAATCGGGGTGCCAGCGCCGCGAATAGACGCGCCCATTGCATTGAGATGTTTCGCCTGATCGACGATCTCCGGTTCACGGGCGGCGTTGACAATCGTCGTTTCCCCTTTGGCAACCGCACCGGCCAGCATCAGGTTCTCGGTGGCGCCAACCGAGGGGAAGGACAACTCCACTTCTGCTCCCCGGAGACCGTTGTGAGCTTCTCCCTCGAGCACGCCGTGTACCAGGCGAAACTCGGCCCCCATCTTTCGGAGCCCATCGAGATGCATATCGATGGGGCGGGCACCGAGATCGTCACCTCCCGGGAGGGCAACCTTTGCCTCGCCGCAGGCCGCCAGCAAGGGGCCGAGGACGACGATCGATGCCCGCATCCTCCGCACCAGTTCGAGGGGAGCCTCGGGGCGGAGCTGATCGGGGGTAACGATCCAGAGCGAGTCGTTCTCTCGCTGCAGCCGGCAGCCCATGTGATGGAGGAGGTCAGCCATCAGGCTGATGTCCGCGATATCGGGGACATTGGTGAGACGATGCCGACCAGGAACCAATACCGCCGCCACCATTTCTTTTAGGGCAGCGTTCTTTGCTCCTCCAACTCCGATCGTGCCACGAAGGATGGCACCCCCCTCGACGATGATCTCGGGCATCGGGGGGAGTCTACGGCCCGAGCCCGAGATGGCTGATAGCGTGAAATTCATGCGAGTGGCTATTGCTTCCGATCACGCCGGTCTCGCTCTGAAAGCGATCGTGGTCGAAGCGGTCGTGGCCGCCGGGCATTCAGCCCTAGATCTAGGAACTCACACCCCCGATCCTGTCGACTATCCGGATGTCTCCGCGGCCGCCGGTCGAGCGGTACTCGAAGGAAGGGCCGACCGGGGAATCATCATTTGTGGCTCAGGGGCAGGTGCCTGCGTGGCGGCGAACAAGCTCCGCGGCATTCGAGCGGCCGTCGCCCATGAGACCTACACCGCCCACCAGATGGTCGAACACGACGATGTCAACGTCCTTTGCCTAGGGGCGCGAGTGGTGGGGACCCATGTTGCAGTCGAAGTGGTGGAGGCGTTTCTTGGCGCTACCTTCAGCAACGAGGATCGACATCTGCGCCGACTCGCCAAGGTCAACGACCTCGACGCCCGCTAGCCCATTCTTGCGTAAAAGACCCCGGGATTAGGGGCGGGATCTTACGCAAGAATGAGTTAGGAGCTTTCTAGCCCGAGGTGCTATTCACCACGTCGACGTACTCACGGCTCCGTTGCTCCCAGAGAGCGATCGACTCCTCGGTTAACGCTTCCAGAGTTTGGGCCGAGGAGGTGTACATGACGCCGACATCCTCGGGGTAGGTCTCAGCCAACCAATTTGCAAAGGGGTCCCACATTTGCGGGCCGAATTCGCTCACGTCGAGATGCATCTGCGCTGATACGACCTCTCCGCCCTCAACCCTGACATTGAATCGATTGCCTCCGAACGGACCGTTCTCGACTTCATTGGATCGAAGGCTGTGGAAGTCAAAGGCGCAACTAATCGCCGTTGAGGCAGCGACTGCCTCACACGACTCGAGCAACATCTCGAATCCCTGGGCCTCGGCCAAGCGGTTGTTCATCTGCCAAGTCCCTCCACCCCACTCGAATGATGAGAGATCCGCCTCAGTAGCTAAGTAGGTAGCTACGAGCCCTTCATCAAATCCTCGCCAGGCATCCACAAATGCAGTTGCCACATCTACGGCCTCCCCCCTGACCACGTCTACGTACTCACGGCCTGCGCTGCTCCCAGAGGGCGATCGACTCCTCGGTGTACTGCGGGGTCTCTTGAAATGAGTCGGTGTACATCACGGCCACATCGTCGGGATAATTCTCGGTTACCCAATCCGCGAACGGCTCCCACATTTCATCCGAGAATCCGTTTGATGAGTAACTGAACTGGTCAAGGATACGACCGATCTTCCCGTCGCGGACACTTACAAGGAACCAATTATTGCCGAAGGGCCCACGGCCGATCTCATCGGAGCGGATTCCATGAGCAGAATACGAGCAACGCACGACCGTTCCGGATGGGTTCGTGTTCTGCTCTGTACAAGGCTCGAGAATCCATTTGAATTCGTGCGACTCATAGAAAGCGAGTTCCAGCCGCAGGTTTTCGAGACTGCCGCCGACGTCGGCAAGGGCCGCCGGGGCCAAATAGGTGGCGGCGGTGGCGGCGTCGTAGGTCGTGTAGGCGTTCAAGAAGGCGGTGGCCGTCTCGACCGCCGACATCGTCGTCGGCTGGTCTGCCACCGGACGATCTTCCGTTAGGGGCCCCAACAAGAGCAGTGCACCAACGATGATCGCTGCCGCCGCTGCGATCCCGATCAGAAGGTTTCGGCCTCGTTTGGGCTCGCCACCTTCGTCGTCGACTAGGACCCGATCGTGGGCCTGCATGTCCGTCCTCCTTTGCTCGTCGAGGACTGGCGCATCAAGCGGTTCGAGCGCGGTCAGGTCCGGGACAGGGTTGGCCTGCCGGACCATGCGGTCGATCTGATCGAGCGTCATGTTCCTCCCTTTCTGGCAATCGGAGGGGAGTTGATTGCGCGCTTTCCATCAAAGGCTCAAGAGTTCGAGCCAGCTTCTGATACGAGCGGTGAATTCTTTGGTCTACGGCCCCCCGGGTCATGCCCATGATCTCGGCGATCGTGTCCCGGGGTAGGTCCTCCCAGGCGTAGAGCATCATTATCTCGCGATCCTTGGACTTCAGATGGTTGACTGCTGCCACCACTTCCTGGTCACGTGAGCTCTGAAAGACAAGGGTGGACGGCTCAACCGGTGGGGCCACTCCAAGGTTGCGGAGCTTGGCGTCGAGGCGAGACCGACGGAGGAGGGCCCTGAGTTGGTTGGAAAGCACTCGCCCGGCGATGCCGTAGAGGTAAGGCAGGGTCGCCGGGGACGGAGGAATGTCGTCGAACCGCCGCCAGGCCACGAGGAAGGTCTCTGAACACGCATCAGGGGCATCAGCCGACCTCGTACGCCGCAAGCAATAGGCCATCACTTGAGGCCAGTTCTGCTGATACATGGCCTCGAAGTGGATCGAATTAGTCGGTGGAACTTCCGCCATCATGCCTACATGTCCACCTGCTGCCGCTTCTTGACGTGATTCTGGTCGAACCGTTGTCGAGCCGCCGCGATTAGTTTATTGGATCAATTGTTGGGCCGGTTGCCGTGGACCGGCTGGAAATAGTGATGTTCCATCCAATGGGCGACTTGCTCGCCAATGAATGCACCTTGTTCGTCGGCGGTTCGAAAGTGGATCCCGCCCCAGACGCGAGCGTCGATGATTTCATCTATCGCATCTGAAAAGCGCTCGAAATGGCGCGGCTGACCGGGAAAGCGGCCCGAGTTCACGTCGAAGGCAACCTTGTCGGTGCCGAAGAAATCGCGAGCTGTGCTTAGGACCGCACCAGAAACGCAACCATGGCCCGACGGGTGCTCGGGAAAGGGCGGCGTCCCCAGCGGGGGTGTGGTCGCTGTCGAAGGATCGAACAGCGATCGCCAGGCGGGATCGGCGATCGTGTGGCGATTGCCGTCGGTGTCCGCCTCGCGAATAGCGGCGATTGGGCGCCAGAAGTTCCAGTAGTACTTGTCGTTCCAGCAGGAGATGGCCCCATCAACCGCTGCGAGGTTGATCATGGCTAACAACCTTGCTTCCTCAACCGCGTCGAGCTCGTGATCTGGGGAGAGGTCACGGACGAGGCGGTTCCAAAGCGCGATTGGAGGGGCTTGCCAGAAGATAGCGGCGGTGGTTTGGTCGGCCGTCCGTGTGGTGCTATTCAGCGAGCCCAGTTCCTTCACCTCGTTGAATTCCTTCGTGTAGATGCCACTGGTCAGACGGTTGGGCCCTCGAGAGCGGAACTGATCAGGGCTCTCGATCAGGAAGGGCTTGAGATTGCCAACCCACGCATCAGGATCTAGAGCTGTAGGCGTTGTAGGCCGCCAATCACCGGGGTCGGTGCCGATGTCAAAGACGAACGGGTCGAGGAAGCCGTCGTCCTCACGGAAGTCGTTCATCGCTTGGGCTGCGGCCACGCCAGCGGCAACGCCCTCGTCCTTACTCGGTCCGTCCGGGATGGCGGCGAGATTGTCTGCATAGGTGGCGTCGAGACCCAGAACCTCGGCCGCCGGAACGATTGCTACCAATACGTGATGAGAGGCAGTGGCGATCGCGGCGCTGTAGGAGGCAGACGGGTCGATGTCGAGGTCAGCAACGTCAAGTAGGTAGGGCTGATAGCCCCGATGGATGGCATTTACGGCGTCGTAAACGGCACCTTGCACCATGGCGATGCCGCGCGCCTGACCGTGAGCAGTTGGCCGGAGGGCAATCGTCTGAGTTTGGGCGATGCTGTTCCACTGGTTGAGCACCGCGGAGTCAGCGGCCGTCGCGGTGTTGGCTACCTCCAGTTCGGCACCCGACACTGCAGGCATGGTCAACGTGGCAGCGATAGCTGCAACCACCACAAGCGCGCTTCCCCTCCGATGGAGTCGACTCTTCATCGTTTCCTCTCACCTTCTCGAGCGGGCACAGGCGTCCCTGAACTCGATAAACCCTTCCTGGTCCTTTTTGTCCGGCAAACGCCTGGCCATGACAGCTTTCTATTTGTGTCAACTGGCTAGGCGCGCCGGACATGAAGAGCTGAGCCGGAACAGCGGTTTGGTGATTCGGAGGGGAAAAGGTGGAGCC
>JBOGEW010000041.1:0-2000 GCA_050742075.1 Acidimicrobiia bacterium | reverse complement strand
CGATCGAGGAGCTTGACGGTACCGACATCGATGGTCGGCGCGTAACCGTCAACGAGGCCCGCCCCAAGACCGATCGACCCCGTGGTGGTGGCGATCGTCGCGGCGGCGGCGGTGGTGGTGGCTATGGCAACCGCCCCTCAACCGGCGGTGCTTACGGCAACCGGTCCGGCTCCGGCAACCGGGGCGGCGGGCGCCGTCCGTAATGGCCGACGACGACGAGTACATCCGGATCTCGGGAACGGTCAAGTCGCTCGAACGTAACGCGGCCTATCTCGTCGAAGTAGAAGGCGGACTGATCGTGCGAGCCCGCGCCGCCGGGCGAATGACCCGCGGTCGCGGGATCAGGATCCTGCCCGGAGATCAAGTCGACGTCGACGTTTCTACCTACGACCCCACCAAGGGTCGCATCGTCTGGCGTTATCGCTGAGCTGACCCTGCTCAAAAGGAAAGTGCGGGCCTTTCCTAGAATTAGCTCATCATGAGCAACAACCTCAAGACAGTCGGACTCCTGGCGTTGATGACCGTCCTGGTCTTCTGGATCGGCTACAGCCTGGGAGGTGAGGGAGGGCTTTGGATCGGCGCCATCCTCGCTGTCGGGCTCAACTTCGTGGCGTACTTCTTCTCTGACAAGATCGCCTTGGCAGCTTCGCGGGCCAAACCAGCCGACGAGAGCCAGCTTCCCGAGGTTTACTCGATCGTTCGCAACCTGACGACACATACCGGTATGCCCATGCCGAAGATGTACGTGATCGAATCACCGCAACCCAACGCCTTCGCCACGGGCCGGAATCCGAACCACGCCGCGGTGGCTGTCACTACCGGGATATTGCAGGTGATGAATCGTGAAGAGCTCACCGGCGTCCTGGCTCATGAGCTTTCGCATGTCCAGAACCGCGACATCCTCATCAGTTCGATCGCGGCGATGCTCGCCGCGGCCCTCAGCATTTTCGGGCGGATGGCGTTGTTCATGGGAGGCGGGCGAGACGAGCGCGGCAATCCCCTGGCGGGGATCGCGGCGCTTCTTTCGATCATCATCGCCCCGATCGCGGCGATGATCATCCGGATGGCTATCTCTCGCGCCCGCGAGTATCAGGCGGATCGAAGCGGCGCCGAGATCACGGGCCAGCCCCTTCAACTGGCTTCGGCCCTGGCCAAGCTAGGGGCCGGTACCTCCCAGGTGCCGATGCAGGTCAACCCGGCGGTAAGCCAGCTCTTCATTGCCGATCCCTTGAAGGCGTTCCGCCGTGGCCGCGGTGCCAGAGGCATGATGAGCCTCTTCGCCACCCACCCTCCGATCGAGGACCGCATCGAGCGGCTGCGGGCGATGGCCACTGGAGCTTGATCGAACTCGATCCCCCGATCGCCCTGGCACTGGCCCTGCTGGCGCCAGCGGGGGTCATCGGCTGGGCCGCCCTCTTCTCGGTGCTGGGGATCGAGCAGGGGCCGGTCTGGTCGCAACGCCACCTCAGGTCGGCGTTGCGCGTCCTGGGTTTTCTTTTGGTACTCAGCCTCCTCGCGCTGTTCGTGGTACGGCCGGTGTGGGTCCCCTTTGCGGTTGCCTATCCCGTGGTGACGGGAACCTTGCTTGCTTGGGGACGAGCTCGCCAGCTCGCCTTCGTGGAGCGAAGCGGGGGATTTATCGAGATCGCTCCTGATTTTCGCCGTCGACTCGCGCTGCGGCTGAGTCGGGGGTTGGCGGTGGCAGCCGCGCTGGCTACCACGGTCGGAGTGGTGCTGGTGGCGGGGGCCTATTGGCAGGGGTGGATCATGGTGGGGCTGGCGATGCTGATCGGCTTCGCCCTCTTCAGATCCCGCGGCCTTCAGTCCGCATAGGACGCTGCAAGGGGACTAACGGCCAATGAGTCTCAGGCGTCTATCATTCTGCTGCCCGTGTGGGCTGTAATTCGCCGGGATGCCCGAGCGGCCCAGTTGGTCAGTCAGACTGACAGTCTGCGGCTGTCTAGCATCTGGCAACCATTGCCGGGATGCCCGAGCGGCCC
>JBOGEW010000040.1:0-6824 GCA_050742075.1 Acidimicrobiia bacterium | reverse complement strand
GTTTGCAGCCGTTCGACAGCGCTGGAGTGACGGAGGTAGCGAGTGGTTTGGATAAGCACCAGAAACGTGAAGAGGGAGATCATGGAAAGGACCCCCGCCAGCCGGCTCCCCGAAATGATGGTGTCTGGTCCGGCCAGCATGCGGCGTGCGTCCTGGGTCAGAGCCGGGTCGATTAGCAGCGGGGCGAGCAAGGCCAGGTACACCCAGTGCGCCCAACGGGGTTGCCAGCGCCCGTTGGGGAACAAGAAGAAGACCAGGATCGAGAAGGCCAAGAGGACAGTGTCGACAAAGGAGCCGGCGAGACCCCACGCCTCGACCAATCCCTGGCCTACTCCCCCCTGGAACAGATAGAGGCTGATTAGTCCCAAGCCGAACCAGAGCGGGAAATTGGCCTGATGGGTGCCGAAATAGATCCACGTCGCGGCCGCCAAAGCCAGCACACACGGCACGACTTGCAACATCCAGATCAACATCACCCGACTGATGCCTTGCGAAGTCAGCAGGCTGGTGAAGATCGGGATGTCAACGAGGTCGGGGTTGCGAAGGGTCTCGCGAAATCCAACCACACCGATGGCGACTAGAACGCCGGCCCATGCCGGCCAGGACCAGCGGAGCAGAACCGACTGATTCATGGAATCCGTCGATCGCCGTAGGGCGAGAACCGTTATGCCGGCCGCCTCAACTCCGGGAGGACTTCGGATCCGATCATGTCGATCGCCCGGTGGGGGTCGGTCGAGGCAACCTGGATCGATATCACGTCGGCATCGATCTCGGTGACCAATGGTCTGTAGGCGGCGATGATCTGCTCCGGTCCGGAGACGACGCTGTACTTGGAGAGGATCTCGTCCGGGTCCATCTCGTCGGCAGCCTGGCGCAACACCGCCGGGTCTATTGCCTCCGACCGACCGGGAGCGCGCAATCCCCGCATCGATCCCAGTGCCTCCCAGGCCTCCTCGTCAGAAGAGGCAAGAACCAGCCAGCGGGTCGCCATGACCGAGCTCGGGCCGGTCCTCTCGGCCAGAAACGGTTTGATGATGTTGGCGATGGTCTCGGCCGGATCCTTGACCGAGGTGATCAAACCGACGCAGTTGCGGCCGGCGAAGGCAGCCGACTGCTCGCCACCGGCCGCCATCCACACTGGCACCCCTCCGATAGGTGGGCTGTAGAGCTTGGCCTTGCGGACCTGGTAGTAGTCGCCTTCGAAGTCGAGCTTCTCGCCCCGCAGTAGGCGTTGGATGATCTCGAGAGCCTCTTTCATCCTCCGAATCCGTTCTCCATATCCGGGGAACTCATAACCCAACGGCCCTTCGTTGATGTTCTCGCCAGTACCGACCCCGAGGACGAAGCCACCTTTGGCGAGTCTCGAGACGGTGGCGGCCGCCTGGGCGATCAGCGCGGGGTGATAGTGGAAGAGCGGGCAGGTGACCGAGGTAATGAAGGTCATCCGCTCGGCTCGCATCGCTGCCGCTCCCAGCCAGGTCCAGACAAAGCCGGCGGCTGACTGATCGTCGACCCAGGGATGAAAGTGATCGGAGGCGGTGATGCAGTCAAAGCCGGCACGATCGGCCGCTACCACCTGATCGATCAGCACCTCGGGTTGATAGGACTCATGCGACGCCAACCAGGCGAACTTGGGCATCGGCCAACGTTAGGAGGGGAAATCCCGGACCGAGGAGGGCCGATTCTGAAGAAAGTAGATCGCGGCGGCGAGGACGGCACCGATCTGCACCCACTCTCCCCACCTGGTGTAAAGAGTCGGCGATCCCGTCGCTAGCTCAAGGTCGGCGTAGATCACGGTTTCCTCCAGGAAACCGGCAGCTGGGCTGATTTCGCCTCCATCGGTGATGAAGGTCGATTTGCCGGTGACGGCAGCATGGACGACATCGAGGCCGAGTTCTGCCGCTCGCATCCTGGTCATGCCGATGAATTGATCGGAGACGGGGGTGAACTCATAGCTCCCTTCATTACTCGCCACCACCAGCAGCTGCGCCCCGGCTCGAGCTGCGTCACGGCCGTACCGGGCGAAAGCCCCTTCGAAGGAAATCAGGGTGCCGATACGCCCCAACCCGAGATCAAATAATCCACTGCGATCGCCTCTGACCATGTCCCGTGGCACCTGGGAAAGCGCCGGTATCCAATCGAACAACGGCCGGGCCGGGACGTACTCGCCGAAGGGCACTGGATGCCGCTTGCGGTACTCGCCGATGATCTCCCCGTTCGTGTCGAAGGCAACGATGGCATTGATCCATTCGGTGTCGCTGATTGGCCGATCACCGCCCACCAGAAACGCGGCCCCGATGCGGGCGGCTTCTGCCCCGATCGCCGCCGCTACCTCCGGAACCAGTACCGGGTCGGCATCGAAGGAACCGGTCGATCCCTCGGGCCAGACCACGAGGTCGACAGCTCCAGCCCTGATCGTGCGGGTTTGAGCAAGATGCATCTCGTAAGTGGCACGACGCTCACCGAAGCAGTGCTCGAGCGGACATGGTGTCGAACCCTGCACGATCGCCACTCGAGCCGTCCCATCTGTGGGTCTCCCAGGAGAAAGGGCCCCAAATGCCACAAGGACCAGAAAGGCTGCTCCGCTGATCGCGAGCGGTTTCGCCAGGCGGCGCTGCTCCCACGACTGCACCAACCCCACAGCTAGTCCCGCGAGCACCACGCCCCACCCGCTGGTGCCGACGAATGCCGCCGCTTCCCGGGTCCAGCGGTACTCAACCATCGGATAACCGGTAAGGCCCCATTCGAAACCGCCCACCGGGAATCGGACCCGAACCAGCTCCACCAGCGCCCAGCCCCCCACTGCGGCGACATAGAACGGAGGCCCGTCATTGACCCTGGCCACGAGCCATCCGTAGAGCCCGGGGTAGAGCCCGAATACGAAAACCAGGGGAGCGACGGCGATGAATCCAAGCTCGCCCACCCAATAGACGAGGCCGGCGAAGAATCCCCAGCCAAAGACCACCCCGCAAACAACGGGGTGCCGGGTCCGGCGCAAAGCGAAGAGAAATGTGGCGAGAGCCACCGGCACCAGAAACGCGATCGAGTAAGGGGGAAAGGCGAGGATCATTAGCCCGGCCGCGGCCAGAGAGAGCAGTACCGACCGCACGCGGTGAAGTGTACGAATGCGATGATTGATCCCGTGAGCCCTTCCGATCTCGATGTTGCGGTCGACGCGGCCCGCACCGGGGCCGCCATTGTCTACGCAGCCTTCGGATCCATCGTCGGCACTCGGTTCAAGAGCGACGCCAACCCGGTCACCGATGTCGACAACCAGGCAGAAGAGGCGATCATCGCCCTCTTGCGCCGGCTCCGCCCCCGTGACGCCATTCTCGCCGAGGAAAGCGGCGGTGCCGGCTGGGACGAGGGACGGGTGTGGATCGTCGATCCGCTGGATGGGACCGTCAACTTCATTCATGGCATCCCTCACGTATCCGTTTCAGTCGCCCTCTGGATCGACGGTCGACCCTCGGTGGGAGTGATCGAGGACGTCACCCGTCACGAAGAGTTCATCGCCCAGACAGGATTGGGATCGACGATCGAAGCCGATCCGATCGAGGTCTCCAAGGAGCAGCGCCTCAAACAAAGCATCATCGCCACCGGTTTCCCCTATGACCACAACCTCCACGGCGAGGCTTATGCGGAAAATCTGGGGAAGGTCCTCACCCGGGTCCAGGGGATCAGACGCCTCGGCAGCGCCGCCCTCGATCTTGCCTGGGTGGCGTGCGGAAGGTACGAGGGATACTGGGAGTTCGGGATCAGACCGTGGGATACCGGAGCGGGGGTGCTGCTGATCACGGAGGCCGGAGGGACCGTGACCAACCACCTCGGCAAGCCTTACCGGCTCGACGATGCCGGCCTCGTGGTCAGCAACGGCTCGATCCACGCCGATCTGCTGGCGGCGGTCGGCCTCTCGATCCCGGGGCACTTCTCGTGAAGAGCCTTCTCGTCGGCCACGGCGTGGTTGGCTTTCGCCGGGCGGATTCGGTGTTAATCGACGGGGACCGAATCCTGGCCATTGGCCGTCTTCCTGACTTCGAGGGCGACTTCGAGGTGAGGCGCCACCACGGCTTCCTCAGTGCCTCCCGTCACGATCATCATTTCCACCCGTTTGGATATGCCAGCGCCCTCACCCGGCTCAATCTCAAGGAGGCGTCCGATTTCGATGGACTAAAAGAGCTATTGCGAGACGCGGCAGCTCGCCTCCGACCGGGCGAGGCACTGACCGCCACCCGGCTCGATGACGAAGCTCTCGCCGAACTACGCCTTCCCAACCGCTGGGAGTTGGACGCCATGGTCGGAGAGACACCAACGTTGCTCCATCGCTACTGCGGTCACATCGCGGTCGCCAACAGCGCGGCCCTGGCGCTGGCAGATGTGGGAGATCACGCCGACGGAGTCCTGCGAGAAGAGGAGATCAGCCCAGTTCTGACCGAGGTCGCCTCCCGACAGGCTCCTCTGGCTCCGGAAGAGGTTGAGACGGCGCTGATCGGCCTGGCCAGCCTTGGGTTGGGGACGATCACCGCCATTGTCTCGGTGGGAGATCCTCTCTTCTGCGAGGTACCCGCCGAACTGGAAACCTTGATCTCATTGGCTCCCAACGTGCCACTTGATTTCGAGGTGCTTGTGACGGCACCCGACGCACCGATGCTCGAGGCTGCCGCCGTTGCTCTGCAGCATGCCGGGAACAACCTCAAGTTCGCGGGATGGAAGGAGTTCGCCGACGGTGCGTTGGGAGGTCGCACAGCTGCCCTTTATGAGCCCTTCAGCGACGACCCGGGCAACCGGGGAATCATGCGTCTCGTGCGGCCGCACGCAGACGCAATGGCACGGACCGCTCTCGACCTCGGCGGATCGGTGGCCCTCCATGCGATCGGCGACCGCGCCAACGATGCCGTCCTCGACCTTTTCGGGGACCTGAAGCTTTCGGGAGCCGATGAGGCTGCGCTGCGAATCGAGCATGCTTCGGTACTCACGCCGGCATCGCGCGAACGCATGGCCAACCTCGGAATCATCGCCTCGGTACAGCCGAGTTTCATCACCACGGAGGTGACCTGGCTCGAGAAGAGACTTGGATCCCGGGTCGAGCACACCTATGCCCTGGCGGAAATGGAGGATGCGGGGATAACACTCCTCGGCGGCTCGGATTGCCCGGTGGAGACGCCTAATCCCTGGGAAGGGACGGCGGCCGCGAGTTTCGGCGGTCTCAGCGCCCGGTCGGCATACGACCTCTACGGATCCCCTCTAAAAGAGGGTGGCCCCGCCAACATCATCGTCCTCGACCGCGACCCGACGCTTCCCGGTGTCAAGGAGACCAGGGTGCTGGCCTCCTACCGCCACGGCCAACTTCTGGAACTGGGCGCACCGCCCACCTTCGTCTGAAGTCTGATCTCTGATGTCTCTTGCCTCATGGTCTGAAGTCTGAAGACGTCTGATATCTTCGGGAAATGTTCGATTACACCCAAGTCACTGCCTCCGGCATCAACGACACCCTCGACGACGCCCTCGGCGAGGCCGGCCGTCTGGTGGCCGGGGTCGTCGAAGGGGGCACCGAGCCTTCGTACGAGAAGGTCCTTGCACCGGTCAACGAGGTCGAGGATCTGCTCGTCCGCACTTATGGACAAACCGCCTTCATGGGCTACGTCGACCCCGATAAGGAAGTGCGCGACGCGGGGAATGCCGCCGAAGAGCGAATTCAGAAATGGGCGGTCGACCTCATCTTTCGTCCGGATTTCTACCAGGCGATCAAGTCTTATTCCGAGTCGCCGGAGGCCGCCGAGCTCACGGGCGAGCGCCGGCGAATGCTCGAGTTTCTTCTCCGAGATCTCCGCAAAGCTGGCCACGAGCTCGCCGAGGAATCGCGGGCCGAGGTCAAGAAGCTGACGGAACGGCTTGTCGAACTGGGGGTGCTCTTCCAACGCAACATCGACGAGCACCGGGACCACCTCTTGGTTACCCGAGAGGATCTCGAGGGCATGCCGGAATCCTATGTCGAGGGACTCGAAGCCGGAGACCACGAGGGGACCTACAAAGTGACGATGGCCTATCCGGACGTGGTTCCCTTCATGGAGAACTCATCTCGCCGCGATCTGCGTCAGGAGCTCTCCCGCAAGTTCAACAGCCGAGCGGTGGAGCTGAACCGTCCCCTACTCGAAGAGGCAATTGCCGCCCGCCAAAGAATCGCAGAGATCTTCTCCCAGCCTTCCTGGGCTCACCACCAGCTCGAGGAGAAGATGGCCAAGAATCCGGAGGCCGTCCGCTCTTTCTATGAGGCACTGCTCCCGGGACTCACCGAGATCGGCCAGACGGAACTCGGCAAGCTCACCGAGATGCTGCGAGCCGACGGCGCCGAAGGCGACCTCCAAAGCTACGACTTCCGCTACTACGACACCCAGCTGCGGAGAAGGGACTACGGCGTCGACCCGACCGAGGTCGCGGCCCACTTCGCGTTGCAACAGGTGATCGACGGGATGTTCGAGCTGACGGGTGAGGTCTTCGGACTTCGCTATCGCAAGATCGATCGACCCTCCTGGCACCCCGATGTCCTTTCTTACGCGATCGACGACGCCGCCGGAGAAGAAATAGGTCACTTCTTCATGGACCTATTTCCCCGCGAGGGAAAGTTCAGCCATGCCGCCGCCTTTCCGCTGATTCCCGGTCGGCGACTTGCCGATGGCAACTATCAGAAGCCGCTGGCGGCCATCGTCGCCAACTTCACCAAGCCCGGCGCCGAGCGACCCTCACTCCTCCAGCATCAGGAGGTCGAAACGTTCTTCCACGAGTTCGGACACATCCTCCACCAGATCCTGACCAGGGTCGAGCTC
>JBOGEW010000039.1:0-11719 GCA_050742075.1 Acidimicrobiia bacterium | reverse complement strand
GGAACGGCCCGATGGTGATCAAGGGCATCCAGTCGGTTGAGGATGCCCGCATTGCGGCCGACATTGGAGTAGAAGCCATCGTCATCTCCAATCACGGCGGCCGCCAATTGGACTCGGCGCCGCCGGCTCTTGGCCTGCTCTCCCCGATCGTCGATGCGGTCGGCGATGAGACCGAAATCATTTGCGACGGTGGCGTACGGCGGGGGAGCGACATCGTCAAGGCTCTTTCCCTCGGTGCGAACGCAGTGATGGCAGGACGCGCATATTTGTATGGCCTGGGGGCGATCGGCGAGGCCGGCGTCGATCGCGTGCTCACGATGTTCGCCAACGACATGGAGCGAACGATGGCTTTGATCGGGGTGAACAGCATTGCGGACCTCGATCGGTCTTACGTCTCTTTCTGACATAGTTCGACGCCAACCATCTCGCACGATCAGAATTGCGGCATGAGCACTAGCGAACAACTGAGTTTCTCCGAGCACCGGGTGAAGCGGGGTCTCGTTTTCGATCCCAACCAGAGCGCGGTGCTGGTGATCGACATGCTCAACGACTTCCTCGAGCCAGAGGGGGCGATGCCGCTTCTCGAAGGGCGCCTTCTCTACGAGCCGATCCGGCGATTGCTGAAGGCGGCCCGCAAGAGCGGAGCACAGGTGATCTGGATCTGCGACGAGCACTTGCCAACCGACCACGAATTCGAAAAGCGGTCGGTCCACTGTCTCCAGGGAACCTGGGGGGCAGAGATCGTGGCCGAACTCGAACGGGACGTCTCAGAATTGCGGATACCCAAGACCCGCTATACCGGATTCTTCGAGACCGACCTCGACCTTCACCTCCGCCGGATGGGCATCGAGCACCTCATCCTCACTGGGGTTGTCACCAACATCTGCGTCCGCTCGACCGCCCACGATGCTTTCTTCCGGGATTACCGGATCACCATCCCGCTGGAGTGCGTGGCCGCCACCTCCGAGCGAGAGCAGGAATCGTCCCTCTACGACTTGGATACTCACTACGGAACCGTCGCTGGCCTCGAGGAAGTTCTCGCCATCCTTTCCCGGGCCAAGCGGCCGGTGTGATTTCTGGCGGCGTTCTTCAGACGGCTCGGCGCAATTCGTCGACGAACTTCAAGGCTTCGCGGCGCACGTGATCGGCCAGGCGCGGGTCGATGATGCTCTTGATCCGCGCCGCCTCGATGTCGCGGGCCGCTTTGGTCTTGAAGTCGAGAATTAGCTCCGCCGCGCTGAGAACGGCACTTGTTTCCGGGAATTCGGTGAGTGCTTTGACCACCGTCCCCGGTTCCGCTGCCAAGGCCGCCACCGCTCCGCCGACTCCGCCTCCACTGAGGTTGCGGAATACATCGCTTGCCTTGGTGGCTTCGTCGATCAGCTCGTATTCGTCGGGGTCGAGAAGATGGGCAACGAAGCGAGCATGCTCTTCCATGATGTTGTTCCAGAACACCATGACTTCCTTCTTGTCGAAGCCCGGTTCCCCATCTGCCAGTTGCTCGAGTCGGCTGATGTGCCGCTCAGCCTCCGTCCGAGTGTGATCGAAGAAGAGCGGCCAGACGAGACTCTGTAGCGTCCCGCTGCGCTGCGCATCCCCCTGGATGTACTTGTATTCGATGAACGGTTTGATCTGATCGGTGACTTCGCGGACGAACCGCTTCAGATCGCCTTTTTCGGGCGGTCCGGCTGAGTCGATCCGCTGGTACAGCTGAGCAAAATTCTCCGAGAACTTCAACGCCTCGGCCCGTTCGTCCGGGGCGATCTCCGGTGGCATCAACAACGCGAAGAAGAGACCGTGCTCGGACATGATGTCGGTGGCGAAGCGAGCATCGGCCCATGCGTGCCGACTCGGATCCTGGTCGTCAACCTCCGGCAGGATGACCGGCTTCTCGAAGGGCTTTTCGATCTGGTCGGTTCCACTCCTGGTGTGGACCTTCATGTTTCCCATGTCCATGGTTACCTCCTAGTCAGGATGGTCACGTCTCCGGGACGGGGCCACGCACAACACTGCAACTCCTGTGCCCAGAACGGGTGAGAATTAAACCAATGAAAGTGGGCGAAATTATGGAAGGGACACTTTCTGCGTCAAACAGGGCAGGCAGATCCTCTACCGCCAGGGGTCAACGCTCTTTCTGGAGTGAACGTGCCATGCCCGGCGTTGCGGTAAAGGTCGATGGAGGAATTGTCGAGGCCAGTCCCATCGGACACCACGACTAAATCGACTTTGTCGTCGCAGTCGATATCGCCCGCGATCTCGCATGGTGATTACGCTCGCCACCTATTCACGATTGACTTAACGGAGGAGAAGAAGATGGCACGAAGAAGTCTGATCCTCATCAGCATGGTCTGGGCGCTGGTGGCCAGTGCGTGTGGGGACGGGGGTGGAGCCGAGACCACCGGGGCGGTCACCACGGCCGTTGAGACGACCGGCGCTGCCACCACGGGAGCAGCGACCACCGGAGCCGCGACCACTGCTGCCGAAGCCGAAGCCCCGATCAAGATCGGGATCATCGCCGACCTCACCGGCCCCTTCACTACCTACGGCAACAGTTTGGCGAGAAGCGCCCAGCTGGCGATCAACGAGGTCAACGCCGCGGGCGGGTTCGACGGACGCCAGGTGGAGGTGATCGTCGAGGACATCCAGACCGACGTCGCCGCCACCGTCGACAAGGCCCGGAAGCTAGTGCAAAGCGACAACGTCGATCTGGTGATGGGCCCCATCGGCTCCGACGCCAATGATGCGGCCTTCGCCGAGGTGGTCGAAGCGGGCAACAAGCTGCTCTTCTATACCGAGACTTACGAAGGCGGGAAGTGCAACGAGCTGTACTTCTCTTTCGGGGCGGTTCCGGCCCAGCAGATCCGTCCCCTCATTCCGATCCTGCAAGAGGCATACGGTCCCAACGTGATGTTGTTCGGGGCCGACTATGTCTGGCCCCGGCGCAGCTTTGAGATCGCCAAGCCGATCATCGAGGAGAACGGGGGCACGGTGGTCTCCGAGCTCTATCTGCCTCTGATCGCCGAGGATTTCAGCGAGCTGGTCCAGGAGGTCCGCGACACCCAGCCCGATTACATCTTCGCGCTTTACCCGGCGGTCTGGGGAGCAGCCTTGACGGCGCTCAGCGACGCCGGCCTGCTCGATTCAGTCGGAATCGGAACGATCTTCCTCGGCGACCCCGACTTCGCCGGCATCGCCGATCTCGCCGAGGGGTCGTACACCGCCCTGCCCTTCTTCACCGCCGCTGACGCCCCCGGCGTGCAGCCCTTCCTCGAGGCCTATGGGGCCGAGTTCGGCGAGGGGGAGATCCCTTCCGGTGGGGAGGGAGTGGGAGCCTACGACGCTGTTTGGCTCTACAAGCAAGCGGTGGAGCAGGCCGGTTCGACCGATCCCGCCGCAGTGGCCGAGGCGATGGTGGGCCAGACCTTCGATGGTCCGACCGGGACCGTGGAGATGATGCCTTCTCACCATCTCAAGCAGACGATCAACCTCGTCCAGGCCCAAGATGGCCAATATGTGCTGGTCGATTCGTTCGAGGACATGGATCCCGAGGAGGACTGCTCGGTGTAAGCGCGGGATCCTGTGCCGGATGAGAAAGCCGCCCCCAAGGGCGCTCGGAGTTTTTGGAGTTCCGGCGGGAAGGCGCTCGCCAGCTCCGAGCTGATCCTGCTGGCGCTCTTGGTGGCCGTGCCAGTGATGAGCGGCGATGCCTTCTTCGTCGATCGCATCGGTCGCTTCCTCCTGCTGGCCGTCTTCGCCCTCTCGGTCGATCTGATCTGGGGGTTCGGAGGGATGTTCACCTTCGGCCAGGCAGCATTCTTCGGGGGCGCCGGCTACGCCGTGGGCATCCTCTCCACCCGCGAGGCCGGAATCCTTCCTCTCCCGCTTGCTGTGACCATCATCGGGGCGGTGGCCGCCTCGGCCCTCCTGGCCCTGGCCATTTCCTACTTCACCTTCGCCCGACGGGGGGGCCTGCGGGGGGTCGAATTCGCCGTCGTCACGCTGGCGGTCTCGGTGGCGCTCGAGCGGCTGGCCAACGCCGGGGGACCGGTCACCGGCGGGCAGAACGGGATCTTGATGACCTATCGACTGGGGCCGGTGCATCAGGGCCGCGGTTTCTATCTCCTGACCGCGGCGATTCTGGTGATCACCTACCTCGGCCTAAAGCGCTACCTCCGTACCCGCCCCGGCTTGGTCTTTCGAGGGATCGGGCAGAACGAGGAGCGGGTCGAACTTCTCGGATATGACGTGCCTCGGATCAAGCGCTGGACCTTTGTCCTTTCCGGAGCCATCGCCGGGCTGGCCGGAAGCTTGTTCTATCTGCATGAGGGCATCGTCTCGCCCTCGGCGGTGGGAGTGGGATCTTCCACCCTGGTCTTGTTGTGGGTGGTTTTGGGAGGCAGGGGCACCTTGATCGGCCCGATCGTGGGGGCGGTCGCCCTTCCTTATCTGACCGCCCGCCTCTCGGGCACCCTGCTCGACACCTGGCTGGTAGCAGTGGGAGTGATCCTCGTGGTGGTGATCCTTCTCATCCCGGCCGGAATCTTCGGCTTCCTCAACCGAGAGCGAGCCTCGTGAGCGTCCTATCGGTCAGCGGGCTCGGTAAGACCTTTGTCGGCCTCAAAGCCGTCGACAACGTCGATCTTGAGGTGGGGCGAGGCGAGATGCACGGCCTGATCGGCGCCAATGGGGCCGGCAAGAGCACCCTGCTGCACCTTATATATGGTCGCCTACGGCCCGACCGAGGTTCGATCCGCTTCTACGGAGCCGACGTCACCCTCCTCCCGGTCACCGCCCGGGCCCGGATGGGGATGGGTCTGGTCTTTCAGATCATCTCGGTCTTCGACGGGCTCAGCGTCGATGAGAACCTGCTCCTGGGAGCCCTCCCCAAGGGCTCCAGTGGCTCCGATCCGGTCGATCAGGGCGAGGTGGAAAAAGTGATCGACCTGGTCGACTTGCGGGCGGTGCGGGACCGAACTGCCGGCCGACTCGGTCACGGCGAGAAGCAGCGCCTCGAGATCGGGATGGTCCTTCTCACCCGGCCGACGCTCCTCTTGCTCGACGAACCGACCTCGGGCATGACCGAGGCGGAGAGCCGGCGCACGGCCGGTCTGCTGCAAACCCTTCGCTCGGAAGGCGCTATCGAGGCGGCGATTGTCGTGGAGCACAACATCGACTTCATCCGGCTGGTGGCCGACCGGGTGACGGTGATGCATCGAGGCTCGGTGCTGGCCGACGGCCGGATCGATGAGGTGCAAAACGACCCGGCGGTGCAGGCTTCGTTCCTGGGGCGTTTGCATTGATTCTCGAAGTGGAGGATCTCTCGGCGGGTTACGGGCCGACCATCGTGCTGCGGGGAGTTTCGTTCTCGGTTGAGCCGGAAGAGGTGGTCTGCGTCATGGGCCGCAACGGCGCCGGCAAAACCACTCTGTTGCGGGCATTGATGGGAGTCCTCCCCAAGACCGGAATGGTGCGGCTGGCCGGGACCGACATCAGCCACCGGCCGGGTCATCGGATCAATGCCGCCGGGATGGTCTGGGTCCCCCAGGAAGCTTCGGTTTTTCCCGGACTGACGGTGCGCGATCACCTCACCATCGCTCTCACGCCCCGTCGCAACGAGGAGGAAGGCATCGCCGCCGCGAGGGAACTGTTCCCGGTGTTGGGAGACCGCCTGGGACAAGAGGCGCAAACCCTTTCCGGGGGCGAGCGCAAGATGCTGGCGCTGGCTCAGGCCCTGATCGTCAAACCGAAAGTGGTGCTGATGGATGAACCGACCGAAGGAGTGGCACCAGTGGTGGTCGAGCAATTGATACCTGCCATCGAGGCTGCCACCAATGAGTCGGCCGTGATCCTGGTGGAACAGAACATCGACACCGCTCTGGCCCTGGGAGGGAAGGCCTACATTCTCGAGCAGGGATCGATCGCGGTTACCGGAACGGTCCGCGACCTCCACGATGGCGGCGTCCTCCAACAAAGGCTGGCGCTGTGATCCTCGGCTTCCTCCCCGTCGACTCGTTCAATGTCATCGTCCTGGCGGCGGTGTTCGTTCTGGTGGCGACCGGACTCCACTTCACCTTCGGCATGCTCAACGTCGTCAACCTGATGCATGGCGAACTGATCCTGGTCGGCGCATACACCGCACTCCAGGTGCAGAAGGCGACCGGCAACGTGCTCCTGGGAATTGCGCTGGCCCCCCTCCTCGCCGGACTCGTCGGGGTGGCCATGGAACGAGGCGTGCTGCGCTTCCTCTACGACCGACCGCTCGACTCGCTCCTGGCTACCTTCGGTTTGTCAGTCATCATTCGCCAGGTCGTCCAATTCATCTTCTCGCCCAATCCCCAAACGGTGCGCAGCCCGATCGGGGGTTCGTTTCTCCTTGCCGGGTTCAACATCCCCTGGTGGAGGCTGATCATCGTTCTCGTCACCGTCGTGTTACTGGTCGGAGTAATTCAGTTTCTGCAGCGAAGCCGCTTCGGCCTCCACGCCCGGGCCACGGTGGCCAATCCGGTGCTGGCCGAGACCATGGGTATCAACAGCGGGGTCGTCCGGGCCGGGCTGTTCGCACTGGGCTCGGCCATTGCCGGTTTGGCCGGGGCGATGCTGGCCCCGATCAGCACCCTCAATCCGCAGTTCGGATTGCTCTTTCTGGTGAATTCGTTCCTGGTGGTGATCATCGGGGGCAAGGGTTCGCTGCGGGGCCTGGTCGTGGCCGGAGTCGTGCTCGGGGGAACCCTCGCCGCTCTGCAGTTCCTGATGTCGACGGTGCTCGCCCAGATCCTCATCCTTGCCATCGCCATCATCGGGGTCCGAGTCCGGCCTCTTTTCGGGCTGGTGCGGGAGGAGCGGGAGCGACAACCGCTGCGATCCGCTGTCTGAGTCCCTAGAAACCGGCCGGGCTAATCACGTGCGCGGCCTCGACGATCTCGTCGCCGATCGCAAGGTTCCTAGATCACTCCGCGCCGGCCGAGTTCGTCGATATCAGAGTCCGATAGCCCGAGTTCGGCAAGCACCTCACGAGTGTCAGCACCCAGCTCGGGAGGAGGCCGGCGAATCGAGCTCGGCGTTTCCGAGAGTTGAAATGGCAGTCCAAGCCCCTTGGTCGAGACGCCGGACCCGAGCGGCAGGTCGACAACCATTCGTCGAGCGACGGTCTGCGGGCTGGCCAATGCCTCCGAGACCGAGTTGATGGGGCCCACCGGAATGCCCGCCCGATCGAGCAGCTCGATCCAATGAGCCCGGGGCCGGGTGGCGATCACCGCCGCGATTTCGGTGTCGACGCGATCACGGTTGCGAACCCGATCCTGATTAAGGATGAAATGAGGATCGTTCGCCCACTCCGGTCGCCCCAGGGTGGCGGCGAAGGCAGCGAACTGCCTGTCGTTGCCGACCGCCACGGCCAGTTCGCCATCGGCGGCGGGGTAGGTCCGATAGGGGACGATGTTGGGATGGCTGTTGCCGTAGCGGCCGGCTTCCTCGCCCGAGACGAGATGGTTGGAAGCGACATTGATCAGCATCTGCAACCCGACGTCGTGGAGACTGACTTCGCAGTGCTGGCCCCGCCCGGTGCGAGCTCGAGCTTGGAGGGCACCAAGGACTGCGATCGCCGCTGTCATCCCCGCACAGACGTCGACGATGGCGACTCCCAGCTTCATCGGCGTGCCGTCGGATTCTCCGGTGATGGCCATGAGCCCCGTTTCTGCCTGGAGGATGAAGTCGTAGCCTGGCTTTTGGGCCTTGGGGCCCGTGGCGCCATAACCGGTGATCGAGCACCGCACTGCCGCCGGGGCATTGGCCTCGAACCATTGGTCGTCAAAACCCCAGCTCTCCATGGTCTCGACTTTGAAGTTGTCGATCACCACGTCGGCCCCTCTGATCAAGGCGCGGAGCAGATCGCGCCCTTGCTCGCTTTTGAGGTCGAGGGTAAAGCTGCGCTTGTTGCGATTGACCGCCAGGTAATAAGCCGAATAAGGGCCAACAAAGGGAGGACCCCAACTGCGGGTGTCATCGCCGTGTCTGGGTTCTTCGACCTTGATGACATCGGCCCCCATGTCCCCGAGAGTCATGGTGCAGAGTGGTCCGGCCAACACCCTCGTCAGATCGACGACCCGTATTCCGTCCAGCGGCCCTTCTTGGTTTCGATGATTAATCACCCTCGAAACTTAGGAGCACTTGTCCCAGGAGCGCCTAACCGTCGAATTGGGGACAGGCCGTCGCGGGTATCTTTTCTCCCAAGGCCAACCACGCCTCGACGACAAAGGAGCAACCCCTCATGGCCCGGTCCGATTCCCAGATCCTCTCCCACATCGGCGAGCTCGTTGAGGAGGAGCATTCACTTCGGGAGCGGCATCGAGACGCCCCGCTCGATCAAACAGAACAGGCTCACCTCCGAGAACTCGAAGTCGAACTCGACCAGTGCTGGGACCTCCTCAACCAGCGCCGGGCC
Organism: Acidimicrobiia bacterium; assembly: GCA_050742075.1. Taxonomy (GTDB): domain Bacteria; phylum Actinomycetota; class Acidimicrobiia; order Spongiisociales; family ZC4RG35; genus JACCTH01. The sequence continues at coordinate 3,279 of JBOGEW010000039.1, read as the reverse complement.
CTGCGCGAGTTCGGGGCTGATCCCGACTCCGCCCAGGGGCGCGACGAGGACACCGTCGAGCGCTACCAGCAATAGTTGTGGGTACTGTCCAGGGGATGCTCGACCCGGGCAGACCGTGAGTGACAGCCCCAACATCGAGTCGATGTGGCGGGACATGCTCACCAATCGCGAAAGCCCGCTCTACAAGAAGGGGCGAATCTTCAAGCACGTCCCCGGCGACCCCCGCTGCCGCTTGTGCAAGATTCCTCTCGCCGGCATTGCCAGCCCCGTCCTCAAGCTGACCGGCCGCCGGCCCGCTCGTTACAATCCCCACTTCTGTAACGCCTGCGAGGTCTGGTCGAGGAGCCATCCGGGAGGAGCGGTGATCGATTCACAGTGCTCTTCGCCGACGTCAGAGGTTCGACCGCTCTCGCCGAGGAGCTGGGACCGGTGGTCTTTGCGGACCTGATGCAGCGGTTCTACCGGGTCAGCAACACCGTCTTCGCCGAAAGCGACGCCTTCATCGACACCCCGGTAGGCGATGAGGTGAGGGCCTTCTACTTCCCGGTTTTCACCCCCGATCATGCCGCCGCCGCCATGCGCGCTGCCCGCGAGCTCCTCCTCGCCACCGGCCACGGCGAGGTGGGAGGTCCGTGGATTCCGGTCGGGGCCGGGCTTCACACCGGCCAGGCCTTTGTGGGGACGGTCGGGGTAGAGGGAACCGAGGAGTACACCGTCACGGTCCTCGGCGATGTCGCCAACGTCACCTCTCGGCTAGCTTCGCTGGCCCGTCGCGGCGAGGTCGTGGCCAGCGAGGACGCCTATCAAGCGGCCGGGATCGATCTCGGTGATCCCGATCGGCGCACCATCGAACTCCGGGGACGAGCTGCCCCCCTCGATGTCCGGGTGATCACTGTTTTACCGGTCAGTGTCTGATCGGGAGGAACGCAATGGCAACCTGGGATGCAATCAGAGCCCGCCGCAATGTCCGTCAGTTCTCCGAGCGGCCGATACAGCCGGAGGATCTCGACCGGATCCTGGAGGCGGGGCGGCTGACCCCGTCGGCGAGCAACTGGCAGCCGTGGGACTTCGTAGTGGTGACCGATTCGGAGCGGCTGACCGAATTGGCGGCAGTGTGGCGGGGAGCCTGGCATGTGGCCGACTCGCCCGCGGCGGTGGCGATCGTCACCCCGGAGGTAGAACCCGAACGGGAGAAGATGCTTCATTTCGACGTCGGTCAAGCAGTCATGTCCCTGATGCTGGCCGCCGCCGACCTCGGGATCGGGGCCGGGCACGCTCACGTCGAGGATCAAGAGCTGGCGCGAACTGTGCTCGGTTTCCCAGCTGATCGCCTCTGCACCCATCTCATCTCGTTCGGCTACCCGGCGGATCGACCACTTCGCCCCCGCACCCGGGTGAGCCGGCGGCCCTTTGACGAGGTGGTCCACCGCGACGTGTGGTAGCCCGCGTTTCGAACAGCCGCCGATTCGCTAGGCATCTCCTCGCAACACTTCCAACCGAATCATGGGGGTGTCGCCGAGCTCGAGTTCCTCGGCGAAGCGGACGGCGTCTTTGATGGGGACGATATAGCGACCGTCCTTCGGCCAGAGGGCAGTCCTCCATTCGGTACTTCCGATCCGGACCTGGGCCGGGATCATCCCCCAACCGTAGGTGACGAAGCTGGAAACGTCCTTGATCTCCTCGCATTGATCCTCGGGAACAGTGACGAAGTGAAATGGGGCGGGACCCCGCCAGTACCAGAGCTCACCCGAGAACTCGAACCTCACTGCGACCAGCCTATGCCCCGATCATCTGGGGCAGCTTCGATCAGTCGGCCGGAATGACCTTCGCCAGGGCGAGCACTTGTTCACGACTGGTCTCCATGTTGTGAACCGTCCACCCGTGGTCTTGGGCGGCGGCGACGACTTCGTCCTCTGCCCCTGAGACTTCCCATCCACAGGCGCAGGTCAGCGTCAATTGCCTAGCGTTCATCCGATTTGTTGAAAGGTAGCGGGGACGTACTTCGAAAGGGCCTGCCGCCACCCTGGGCTGAGGGCGGCACCGACAGCCTCGTCCTCGCGGGCCAGCCAGGCGAGATGGCGGAGGGCGTGATTAAGCACCTGGTCGGTATCGATTTCCGCCGGAGCCTCGGTGGCCGAGCCCCGGGCGAGATCCCCGATGTCGGCCGAGAGACGGCGGGATTCGCCTCCCCCTTTTGCGACCGCGGCGATGAAAGTGAGGATCACCGCCGAGCCTTCCCATCTCCAGGAGGTGGAATGGAGCAGGAAGAGGTCGACCAGCAGGCCTCTCGCGGTTCGTCTGATTTCCTCCATCGGGTTCTCGCGGCCGTGGGTCTCGATCAGCCAGGGCCGCGGGCCTTCGGGTCCGGTGAGGAAAATCTCCTCGCCTTCCTCGAACACCACGAACACTTCTCCCCGAACTGGACCTTCGATGTCGAGGATCGGGCCGGTTGCCACCTCCTCATGGTGGCAGAGGAGAAGAGGCATACTTTGAGGCATGACCACGCCCCGCCGGCCGTTTCTGCCCCCACGCTGGTTCGTCAGGTCGGCCTGGGTCATCCACCGGGCGCTGTACCGCATTACCGGCGGTCGCCGAGGGCTGTGGCCGCCCAAAGCAGACAAATGGGGGACGATGCGACTCACCACCATCGGACGACGAAGCGGGCAACCACGGCCGGTGATCCTGGGCTATTTCGAGGACAGCTCCAATCTGGTGACTCTCGCCATGAACGGCTGGGCGGCGCCGGAGCCGGCCTGGTGGCTCAACCTCCAGGCCCAGCCCGATGTCACGGTCGAACTCCCTGACGGTTCGCGCCTGGTACGGGGCCGAGCGGCAGTCGGTGAGGAACGCGACCGCCTTTGGAATCGCTGGCGGGAACACAACCAGGACCTTGATGCGTACGCAGCCAGGCGGCCGGCCGAGACCGCCGTTGTCGTTCTCGAACCAAGAACCTGAGGCCTCGCATCTTTGTCCGAATGACGTGAACTTTTGGAACCTCGAGGTCGTCTCCGGTGTAAAGAATCTCGGAGGTGTCAATGCGAAGAGTCTTTCTCCTGACGGCGATCCTGGTCATGGTCCCCTCGGTGGCCGTGGCTGGTGGCGGCGGTGGCTCGATCTCGCTGTGCCCGGCCTATTCCTCAGGCACCACGATCTCGGTCCTGGACTCGTGCTTCAACGGGATCGCCCATTCGGCACCCTTGGGCCAGACCTTGACCGTGAGCAACCACGGCGAACTACCCCACACGCTGACCGCAGTCGATGGGTCATTCGATACCGGGC
>JBOGEW010000038.1:0-4579 GCA_050742075.1 Acidimicrobiia bacterium | reverse complement strand
GCTCATTGCCGGGTTGGCTCGCGTTACCGGCGATATCGGCATGGCTGAAGAACTCGCCCAGGACGCCTTGGTGGTCGCGCTAGAACGCTGGCCGGAAGCCGGCGTTCCCGAAAAACCGGGGGCCTGGCTGATGGCCACGGCCAAAAACAAGGCCATCGACCAGCTCCGGCGCCAGGGGACGCTCGAGCGTAAGCAAGCAGAGCTTGTCCACGAATTCTCGATCCAGCAAGCGATCGAGTCAGATCCCACTGATCAGATCGACGATCACATCGGCGACGATCTGCTCAGCCTCATGTTCGTCGCTTGCCATCCCCTGCTTCCCACCGAGGCCAGGGTGGCCCTGACTCTGCGTCTCCTCGGCGGCCTCACGACCGCCGAGATCGCCCGGGCCTTCCTCGCCTCGGAATCGACGATCGCTCAGCGCATCGTGCGGGCGAAGCGGACTCTGGCCGAGAAGCGGGTGCCTTTCGAGGTTCCCCGTGGTGAGCAATTCTCGGCCCGGGTTGGCTCGGTCCTTGAAGTTGTCTACCTGATCTTCAACGAGGGCTACGCCGCCACCGCGGGCGATGATTGGATCCGTCCCGAGTTGTGCGAGGACGCGCTCAGGCTCGGTCGGATCCTGGCTGAACTCCTCCCGACCGAGGCCGAAGTCCACGGCCTGGTGGCTTTGATGGAGATCCAGGCTTCACGGCTCCGCGCCCGAATCGGCCCCAACCGCGAACCGATCTTGCTGCTCGATCAGAACCGCGGCAGGTGGGACCGGCTGCTGATTCGACGTGGGCTGGTCGCTCTGGCTCGCGCCGAGAGGCTCGGCACTGGTGACGGTCCTTATCAACTTCAGGCCGCGATCGCCGCCTGTCATGCCCGGGCCACCGAGGCGGACGCAACCGACTGGCACCAGATCGTCGCTCTTTACGACCGGTTGCTGGTGAACGCCGGCACGCCGGTCGTGCAGCTAAATCGGGCGGTCGCAGTGGGGATGGCATCGGGCCCCGAGGACGGCCTGGCCATCGTTGACGAACTCGCCGATGAGCCAGCGCTGGCGTCATATCACCTCCTCCCGAGTGTGCGCGGCGACTTCCTCGAAAAGCTCGGTCGGACCGACGAAGCGCGCCTTGAGTTCAAGCGGGCCGCCGCCCTTACCGAGAATGCTGCCGAGCGGCGACTTCTGCTGGCGCGGGCCAACACCTGACGAGGGGCTTATGTCGCGATCAGAAAAGCCAGGGGAGGTGCGCGTTCCACACGGGCACTGGGGCGACTGCCCGGAGTGACGTGCGTAAGACTTTCACTATCTCGAGGCGGGTCACCGCTCCCCACGGATCGTTCATCGAGCCCGTGAAGTCCCCGAACTGACGGGTTTGTAACGGTGTCAAGCTGAGGGCGGGAGCCAGCATTGCGGCTAGTTGCTCTCGCGATATGAGCGAGCTTGGACAAAATGCCGCCGGCCCGCAATTCTGAGCGAATCCGGCGGCCGCGAGGGCATTGATGTTCGCCTCGTGCGGCGATTCGGCATCGTCGGCAAAGAAGTCTTGGTCGGTAGGAGCGAGGTCGAGGGCGCGGACGAGGAACGTCGCCACCTGCTCCCTGCTCACCCATTGATTAGGGCAGAAGTGACGCTCGGTACAGCCGGTAACGATTCCGCGATCAGCCAGCCATTCGACGTCGGGCTGAATCGCGAGCTGGTCGTCGTCGGCGAACCGGCCGGTGTAGGGGGTGAACGCCAGCGGTCCGGGCTGGAACCACTTCCGCAGAGGCCAGACGTGGATGGTTGATTCGAGTTTCATGCCTTCTTGCCAGCCGGAAGCGACCTGGGCCCCGTCCCAAACCTTCCAGTCAGTTTCCTTGATGAAGTTGAAGTAGACGAGTCCGACCACGTTCGGATCCCACGCGGCAGCGTTGAAGAGATCGCGCAACCAGGCGTCGCGATCTCCACCTGAGGTGGAGCTTCCCACCTGGGTGATCAGAAAGGGCTTGTACGGGGCGAAGCTGCGTAGTTCATCGAGCACCGCCAGACCCGAGTCCCAGATGCCGGTCCAGCGACTGACCGAGGCACCGAAGTTATAAACCGAGATCCCAACGAAATCGACAATGTCGTCGCCCGGGTAGTAGTCAACGGTGTGGTAGGGATGGACCGACCAGGCGTTGGGGGCGAAGACCCACCGCACCTTGGTCTCGTCAAGGCCGACGCCGCGGGAGATCTCGACGATTCTGCGATAAGCCGACTTGAACCCCTCGGGGTCCATTCCATAAGGCACCCAATTCCCATTCATCTCCTGAAGGGGGGCGATCATCAAAGAGCGCCCACCGCCCTTGTCGGTCCAGGTCTTCACCCGGCTGGCCCATTGGGCGATATGAGCGTCGTAGGAACCATTGGCGATCTCGGCGGCGCGGACCATGATCTCGAGGTTGGCAACCGGTGTGGTCTGTGCGGTCCACGCCTGTTCGAGTATGTAGTCGGTGTTGTCGACTCCGTGTTCCGATTCCCACAGATGGTGGAAGGTTCCGGTGAGCGAGATCCGCTTGCCGCCGGCTACACCGATGCCGACTAGGTCGGAACCGGCCACCCATTGATCCGAGTAGACCCCCGCCAGGAGAAGGTCATGTCCGATCGGTTGAATCTCTGGACGTTCATCGGCACCTGCGGGAGCTGCTGTCGCCCAGAGGGCAATGACCACGAGCAAGCACAACGTACGACGCACCGACATGGGATTCGGGATCGGTTCTAATGGTTCAGAACTTGAATCCCGCTACTTCGAGTTGAGCCTTTCGAGCCATTCGATGGCTGCGGTGTATCGATCCATCTCGGCGACATAGGCTTTGGAGTCGAGCTTGATCTCTTCGGCGTGGTGGGCGTGACGCAGCCCCATCGCCTGGGCAGCGAAGCGAGCGCCGCGGTAATAAACCTTTAGCTCGCGGACAGAAAGGGTGCGGGGCCCGGCCTCGGCGGGGCCGACTACAGGCGGCTCCTGCGTCGTCGAAGGGAAACCGAATGCTTGGACGGCCGCCAGCACGTCTTCCTCGGGCATCCGGTCCGCGAAGTCGCGTGATTCATATCGAAATACTTCGTCGCCACTGGTCGTCAATGCCACTAGCGCTGGTCTTGAGATGTTGCGCTCGTCCTTCTCGTCGGCCACTCCGAAGGGTCTGATCGCTTGTGATCGGTCAGGATCGGAGAGGTAGGGGAACGGCAAGGACAGCTTCTCGATCATGGCCGAGTTCTGCCGCGGGGAATCGATTGAAATCGCAAAGAGGCGGGTGCCGGCCGCAAGAAATTGAGGGTGAAGTTTCGCCAAGCTGACCAGCTGGCCGTTGCAATACGATCACCAATCGCCGCGGAGGAAGATCAGCAGCGCGGCGGCGTCAAGCTGATCGGCGAGTGTCCAGGGCTTTCCCGCTTGATCGACTAGCTGAGCGTCGGCTACCACGCTTTGACCCTACTGGGATAGCCGTATGGCCGGCGCAGCCCAACTGCTTCCCGCCTCGGATGAGGGTCTGGAATTTGTCCCTGGCTTCAGATATCTTCAATCGAACAGATGTATGAGGTATGCGGTTAAGTCAAGTTGCCACTGTCCGCGGTTTTCGCGACTAGTTGGTGAAGGGGATGGGGGTCGGTATGGACGGCTTGTTGCAGCAACCGGTAGAAGAGCAGCCCCCGGCTGCGGCTGGTGCGCCGGTTGAAGCGGAAGGTGAACTCGTCGAGGTAGTAGTCGAGGTGGCTGGCCGATTGCCGGTAGTGAAGGGTTCCAGCCAGCCACCGCTTGAGCAGGGAGGCCACCCGGTGGACTCCGGGGAGGAGCAGGTGAGCGGGTTGGGGGGCGGAGATGACCACCTTCCGTTCGTGGGTGACTCCCAAGAAGTCGGGAAGGTCGCGATAGAGCCGGTCGCCATCGGTGGAGAGGATGCTGCCGGGGGCGATGACCTCCTGGGCGAAGTCGAAGATCTCCTCTTTCCGGGTGGGGAGGCTGATGCGACGCATCCGCACTCGACCAAAACCCGAGGGGGAGAGCAGTTCCACCGCCAGCACCACCTCCGATTTGTGGCCGTAGCGGCTCCGAACACCGACCTGGGCCCTCCCGCCGACGAAGGTTTGGTCCAACTCGACGGTGACCCCCGGCCCGCCCAAGAGCTCCCGGCCGGGACGAACCATCGCTCGGCGGAGCTTGTGCATCCAGGTCCAGGCGGTCTCATAGGACCCCAACCCCAACATCCGTTGCAACCCCAGAGCGGAGGCGCCGGTCTTCTGCGAACAGACAAACCAGGCGGCGGCAAACCAGGTACGGAGCGGGTAACGGGTGCGATGAAAGATCGTCCCCGCCGTCACCGAGGTCTGCCGGCCGCAGGCCGAACACATCCATACCCCCCGTCCGGTCTCCCAAGCCTCGGTCGACCGGCATTCCGGACAAGTGAAACCCTCCGGCCAACGCAATCCCGCTAGATACCGCCGGCAGGCCTCGTCGTCGGGGAACCAGGCCTCGAAGGCCTGCCAGGTGCCCGGATAGTCGACCCCCGCCCGAGGCGATGCTTCACCAAGTTCTGCCACTCTCCGCAGCCTAACTGGAGCTAAGCGGATACCCCATAC
>JBOGEW010000037.1:0-2324 GCA_050742075.1 Acidimicrobiia bacterium | reverse complement strand
TGCGCCGGGCCCATGCCGGCCAGGAGTTCGGTGGCGGGAACGCCCAACCGCGGCTCGAGCCATTCCGCCACCCCGGCCAGCATCGGCGTGTCGACCCCTCCGGGGCAAACCGCGTTGACATTGATGCTGTGCTCAGCCCATTCCATGGAGAGCGATCGGGTGAGGCTGATCACCGCCGCCTTGGCGGCGTTATATGCGGCCATGTTCTTGTACCCGACCTTGCCGCAATTGGAGGCGACGTTGACGATCGCCCCACCCCGCTCCTTGAGATGGTTTCCGACTTGACGCGAACAAAGGAAGGTGCCAGTGACGTTGACGTCGAGCTGGCGGCGCCAATCGGCGGCCCCGGCATCCCAGGCGGAATCGAGAACCACTGCTCCGGCATTGTTGACCAGCCCATCGATTCCACCCCAGGTGTCGGCCACCGTCTCGACCGCGGCGGCGACGTCGGCCTCGTCGGTGACGTCACAGGAAAGAGGCAGCACTCTTAGGGGGTCAAAACTCGCCGCCGATTTTCCAACCCGGTCGCTATCGAGATCCACCATTGCCACCAGGGCACCACGCTCCATCAAAACCTCGGTTATGGCCGAGCCGATTCCTCCAGCTGCTCCTGTCACTATGTACCGGCGATCCTCCATCACCGTCACCAAGTGGGTTTGGCTAGCACGCAACCATCGACCACTAGATCGACGCCGGTGATGAAGCGGGAGAGATCGGAGCAGAGGAAGACACAGGCATCCCCGACGTCGTCAGCTGTCCCGAGGCGCCCTAAGGGAACCGAAGACATCCAGCGCTGCACGCCCTCAGGCCAGTCATGCTCGAGGCCCGGACGATCGATCAAACCCGGCGAGACGGAGTTGACCCTGATGCGGTGCCGGCCGAGTTCCTGAGCGGCCGCTCTGGCATGCATTCGCAAGGCCGCCTTGGCGGAGGCGTAATGCCCGTGCAGGGGCGCCGGCTGGATGCCTTCGATGGAAGCGATATGAACTATGGACCCACCCTCGCCTTGCTCGATCATCTGGCGGGCAACTCCCTGAGTCATTCGATGGGCTGCAGTTACATTCGTCTCCAGCATCAGCCGGAAATCCTCATCCGCCACATCGAGCACCGAAGCGAGTGGTTGGATGCCGGCGTTATTGACCAATCCGTCGACTCGCCCGAAGTTTTCAATCGCCGCCTCGATGATCAAGGCTGGAGCTTGTGCTTCGTTGAGATCAACCTGGACCACAGTCTGTTTAGCCGCCATTTCTCCGACCGGACTGGTGCGGGTCGCCAGCACCAAAGACGTCCCGGCCGCCGCCAGGCTCCTGGCGATGCCCTCGCCCACCCCGCCGCCGGCTCCCGTGACAATGATCACCCGGCCGCTGAGATCAATCATCGGGTCCTGACCAGCGAGAAGGTGAACCGCCCTTCGATGAAATAGGTGCGGTTGAACATCACCGGCCGGGCGTTGTCCTGATAGTGCACCTGCGACAGGAGAACGTAGGCGGCATTGTGGGGCCGCTTGCCCCACCCGATATTTCCCCCGGCCGCGGCATGGATCTCGGTGACGGCGGTGGCGACTTCGATTCCATTCTTCGACAGGGCTTCGAAAAGAGAGCCGGTCAGCGACGAAATCTCGAAGTCGGCCGGCAGCAGGCGGCGGTCGATGGAGTCATAGGAGAACGCCACTACCTCCCCTGACGCGGTGAGCGAGCGGTTGGTCGCAATCACTTGCGCTTCCTCGGGAAGTTCGAGCCGGTCGCGCTCATCGGAGGTGGCTGCTCTGGCCCGGCGGGAGCGGTAAAACATCTGGGGGTCCAGGCCCGAGGAACGAATGGTCGTCGACAGAGACTCGAGCCGGCGCAGATCGGCCCTGATCTCGGCGTGGGCAGGAGTAGCAAAGGTGCCCAGTCCATGGCGGGTGATCGTGAGGCCGAGGCTCTCGAGCCGGCTGAGGGCGCTGCGAACCGTGGGCCGGGAGACTCCGAACTCGGCGCTGAGCTGATGTTCGGTCGGGAGCCGCTCGCCAGGTTTCCACTCGCCCTGCCGGAGCCGATCACTCAGTTGGGAGGCCACCTGGTCGGTCAGTCGGGACGCCGGCATCACTCGATCATACGACAAACCGCCGGGAGGTTGTCAGACAACCCGAGTCAGGCGGGCGATCTCGGTGGTGGCATTCGGATAGCGTCGCATCAGATCGTCGCGGTGACCCAGCTCGAACATTTCCGATCGGAACCCGGGAGCCATGGTCGCTCCCACCAGCGACCACTCTCCAGTCGTTTCTGATCCTTGCCAGACCCGGGCAGGAATCGAAAGTCCGGGCCGTTCGCCGGCGGTGGTAT
>JBOGEW010000036.1:0-9556 GCA_050742075.1 Acidimicrobiia bacterium | reverse complement strand
CCGCCAAGCCGATCGCAGACCAAAGGAGAAATGGTCCACGACGCGACCCCTCGACATCGGACTCTGTCACTCTCGTGATAAGAGTTGGGGAATACACCGGCCCGACCTGCTGGTTCGACGGTGGGGTCACAATCGCCATCGGCATCGTGGTATGGGCAGCCGAAATGGCCGTGGTGGGAGCGCTCGCTCGGAGGCCTGCCGCCAGATCTCTCGCCGAGGGACGGAGCGAAGGCTCCGATCCGAGCGCCGGGCGGAGGGTTCGGTCGATGGCGGGATCCTCCAACGGAGGAGGTTCGTCAGAACGTTGAGTGCCTTCAAACGGAGCTCTTCCGCCGACGAGACCGTAAATCAGGGCCGCCAACGAGAAGACGTCGCTCGCCGGCGTGGGGGCGCCTCCCGCCAATACCTCTGGGGCAGCGTAGGAAGGGGTTGCCAACACGGTCCCGGGCAAAGTCAGCTCACTGGTCGATTCCTCGATCGAAGCGATGCCGAAATCGGTCAGCCTGGGCCCGTCCTCCGCAAGTATCACGTTTGAGGGCTTGATATCGCGATGGACGACGCCAGCGTCGTGAACGGTGGCCAAGGCGTCGGCAAGCTGAGCGCCGATTCTGAGGGCCTCGGCAGGTGGGATATCGCGCCCGGGCGCGGCCAACGTGGGCCCCGCCACTAGTTCCATCACCAGGTAAGGGCCGGCCTTGTCCACCCCTGTGTCGAACATCGTGACCAGATTGGGATGGCTGACCCCCGCCGCAGCTTGAGCCTCCCGGGCCATTCGTTCGTGCACCTTGTGCTCGGCAGGGGCGGGGTGGGGGCGCTTCAACGCCACAAATCGGTTGAGCCGGGTGTCCCGAGCCCGCCAGACGGTCGCCATCCCGCCCGAGGCGAGCACCTCGAGCAGTTCGTAGCGGTCATCTACAAGATGGAGCATTCGGTCAAGCTACCCCCGCCAACGATTTTCGAACCGAACGGCTGTGGCGACTGGTGTCTGAGGAGGGAGTGAAAGGATCGCCCCCGGCGCCAACTTAAGCCCCTATTCACGGGATGCGGGAACCAGCCCCGGGGCTCGCTGAAATTGCATGAGATCCTCTCACACACAGGCGCGTTATCACTGCTCTTCGCCTTGAGCCGATCCCTCCGCAGCTCTGACTGTCGCATCTTCGACGTGTTTGATCCTTAATTGCTCGATCCCGTCACGACTCACCCCCCATCTGTATCGGGTCGTCTTCGAGAACCAGCAGGTGCGGGTTCTCGAGTATCGGGACAGGCCCGGTCACCGAACCAATCCCCATCACCACCCCGACAGTGTGATGTACACGTTGAGTTCGTTCCGCCGACGCCTCGAATCGGGCGAGCAGCATCGGGAAGTCGACATGTCCCCGGGGATGGTGGCATGGCTTCCGGCGCAGGAACATTCGGGCGAGAACATCGGAGTCACCGAGACCCACGTGATCTTCGTGGAGTTGAAGCAACCAGCGGTTTCCTCGCCCACCACGTTGACAGAGCTCGGCCCCCAGATCATATAAGCCGGCTCCAGACATAAGCCCCAACGAACGTCACCCATTAGGGGGTCGTCGCGCCTCACTCGTGGCGGCCTCTTGGTTTCATCAGGCCATTCCGGAGAACCACGTTCGCTTGTAGTGGTCCGGGTTGTCGGTATCTCTCACCACTGGCTTTGCCGGCCCCATGTTCAAGAAAGACTCCTCGGGCGTCTCGATCGAGGTCATGGATTCGCTGCTGTCCTCAAGTGGGTCGTCAGCGCTCTCCTGACTCGCCGGCGAACTCAGAGCCCTGGTCGGTCAGAACATCCCGAAGGCTCGCGGTAACCCTTGGGCTTCAAATGCCCCTACGGGCACACGCGCAGGCTAACGCTTGTAACACTTGTGTCACCGATCGCCGACCTTCTTAGGTGGCTTGCCAGGAGCCTGGATGATCTTCCGAGCCTCCTTCGGGTGTTGCTTGAGAACTTCCTGATCGGGCGGTTCTGTGTCCGGTTTTTCTTTCCTTTTGCGCTTGTTAATACCCTTTTCTGTCATACCCATCCCTGTACTTCAAATGAACCTTCCGATGTGCTCGAACAATTCGGCACCGAAAGCCTGACCTGGCGGATCTTGAACCTGACTAGCCGATCCCCTTTTCCGCCGTCAGCACCCTTAGCAAGTCATGACATTGAAGTGCCCTGTCGTTGTCTTGATCTCGGCACTTCTCGATGAACTCCGTTACTTCGGGATGATCCGCCGAGTGGGCATCCTCGAGGTACTTGGTATACGTCTCGGCACCCTGCAGGGCGTGGTACTGAATGCTGATGAGGTTGTAGACGATATTGTCGGCCACCACGTGCCGTTCGGCCAAAATGCTCCTCCTTCGCTCTTCACAAGGAGCGGTACCCACTGGCTCGACGCGGCAACCGAGTTGTGGAAGGGCGATCCATCCAAGAAGGTCCGGACCTAAGACATCACACTCGCATGGACCAGTGTTCGCGAATGTCCCCTGAGTGTGTGGTCTCTGCGTGCCGCGGCGGCTCAGCTCGGTCAGAGCGGTCCCGCTGTAGAGGGTCCTGCTGACTGGGATGTCGGGAACCGGCCATTGGCCATTGGCCCTCGGACGCCCAGGGGTCAGCGTGCGATCGCCGGCGCAGACCCCTTCCGACACTGGGCATGGTGCCGTCGTGTCTATTGAATGTGATCTGCCAGAACGATGCGCATGGGCGTTGCGAGCAATTCCATCAACTGTTCCCGCGTGCCGGGGTCGCGCGACTGTGACCAGGCCAGACGCTCCTCGTTCGACTTCCAGTCGTAGATACCGATGACAGTGTCTTCATCATCGACGTTGCGGTAGTGCTCCGCGGCAATGAAGCCCGGCGCACCGACGGCTGACATCTGCAGCAGCGTGCTCAGCAGCTTGTCGCGCCTTCCCGGGCTTCGCCTTCATCTCGACGATTGACTTGATCGCCATTCGTACCCCTCCCTCGTTCACTGCGCGGCAGCGACGGACCTTTGAAAGGCCTCGTAGCTTATCTCAGGCTGGTCCGCGTGAAACCGCCTTCGTGCACGGCATGCGGACCACAGCGACTCGGCTTCTACCCGCGGCTGGGGACGCACCGGTCGGGTCCGCTGGGCAGCGGCTTGCGATGTGGGCCTACGCGGACTGCGATGCTGCGATCGATCGACTCCGCGCCGCGGGGGTAGCGGTCATCGCCAATATGGCGAGAAGTATCCTTCGTGAAGAAGGGAAGACATATGAAGCGGAGGAAGACCGTCAGGTTCGCGCTGGTGACCCTCGGATGGATCCTCGCTCTCTCTATCGCTTCTGTACCCGTCGCTCTAATTCAGGAATACGGGTTCGAGTCGGTCGGATGGGGCCTTGTCGCCATCTGTTTCGTCCCGATCACCTTGATGGTGGTTGGCTTGGTGCGCAGGAAAAGCCCTTCCAATGGTTAGCGAGCTTATGGCCGCACGTCATTGGCATTCAGCTCACCATTGGACGTCCTGGTTTGCCGGTCTCGGAAGCACGATGACTCGCCCAGCATCCGTTCGCGCCCTGAAGCGGATGCGACCTGCGCTCTCTAGGCGCTGAGGACACTTCCGACGCGTGACTCACCGCGATCAGGGTGCCTACCAAGAAGCAGGCACCCTGAAATTTTCAGACTTAGGCGGGTGGGAAGGCAGAGATGGCTATCGAGCTCGAGATTGTCGACCGTCAGTTTGTGGTCGCCCGAAGCCGTCGGTCATCTGGGGAACGTCGTAGGGTTTTGTTCCTAAGCGGGAGGAGCAATGAGCTCATCGATTGACCCAGAAGAGACCGAGACCGCCGTTATCCACGAGTTGGTCGATTTCTCTGGCGTGAATGTGCTCGAGGTGGGGTGCGGAGATGGGCGTCTCACTTGGCGCTACGCGCATGAGACAGCCGCGGTGCTCGCCATGGATATGAACGGGGACAAGATCGAGCGAGCTGCGGAGAGCATTCCCGCCCCGCTCCGCCCCAAGGTAAGTTTTGTGGTGGCAGACATTGCCAAGGTCGAGCTTCCCCCCGACGCTTACGACGTGGCCATCCTCTCCCACTCGTTGTGATGCATCGAATTGGAGGGCGTGGTGCACGCCCTGAGGCGGATTCATCGCTCACTGCGGCCGGACGGTGTACTACTCGACCTTCACCCACAGCCAGCGCACGCTGGGGTGGAGGTTTGGCAGGGAGGACGGGTCGAGCTCCTCGGCCGAGTTGAACAGGAGGAGGACATCAGGGAGATCCTCGAGGCTCGCGCCCGACTGGACCTAGTCGAAGAGGAAGGCTGGTACGTCACCGAGCGCCGGAGGTTCTTTGACCTGCTCTCCCACTTCCCGAGTGCAGAGGAATGGCTGGAGTTCCAGGCGCGGGAGGGATACACGGGCGTGGTTTCGGACGAGTTGCTCGCCTCGGCCGATCAGTTACTGGCAGCCGGAGGCGGTGAGTTTGTCATCCGAGAACCCATCCGGGCTTCGCTGCTCAAACGCCTCCCGGGACCGGGCAGCGATGATCCACGCCCTGGGTTTGGTGGTCTCCCTGGGCACTGATCGCTCCCAAGTCGTATCGCTGGGCTCTCTAGGGCCCTGATTTTCCCCGCTTCGGTCAATCGATCCTGCCCCAGTCCGGTTGATTCGGTAAAGCCGAGACTCCTGGCCCTCGGCCCAGGCCTCCATGACCTCGGCCTGTATCCTCGTTGAGCGCGACTCGCACGCGGGTTCACCGGTTGACGAATACTGCAGGCGTCGCTTGTTGCCGCGATACGGTGGGCCTGCGATATAAGGAGTGTCGTATGCCTCGCCTGCAGTACAAGAGCTTCATGGCGCCCGACGAAGTTCGTAAGTTCCCCAGGGGGTTTGCGGAGATCGTGAATCTAAGCGAGTCGGTCGTGGGCCGGGCCGTTTACCAACCGGGGTGGCGCTGGTCTACCGACATGCCGTCAATTGTTGGGACCACGAGTTGCCAGCTCCACCATCTTGGATTCTCCATTTCCGGTGCAATGCATGTGGTCACTGACGATGGTGAGGCATTGGATATTCCCCCGGGCTCCGTTTTTGAAATTCCCCCCGGTCACGATGCTTGGGTGGTCGGCGATGAGCCTTGGCTCACCGTCGAATGGACCAGCGCCCGTACTTTCGGGCTCGCCAGGTTTCAGCAAGAGAGTGCTGGCCACGGTGCTGTTCACAGACATCGTCGATTCGACGGCGACCCTACAAAGAATGGGCAACACGAAATGGCGAGACGCTTTGCGGACTCACAACACTCGCTTGCGGGACCAACTGAACGCCTATCGCGGACGCGAAGTAAAGACGACCGGCGACGGTTTCCTCGCAGTCTTTGACAGCCCTACTCAAGCGGTCCGATGCGCAGCGGGGATGGCCCTGGCAGCTCGTGCAATGGGTCTTCCCATCCGCGTAGGTGTGCACACGGGTGAGGTGGAGTTCATCGGCAGTGATGCTCGCGGCCTCGCCGTCCATGTTGCGGCTCGCGTCATGTCCCTCGCCGGGCCCGACGAGGTGACGATCTCGTCAACCACCCACGCCCTCCTCGAGGGTTCAGGACTGCATTTTGAGGACCTGGGGATGCACGAGCTGAAGGGTCTTCCGGGCCCACGACAAGTGCACCGACTCATCACTGCTGCGCTTGGGAGCGACGACAACCCCGTCATCGGCTCATGACATTCATGGGTACTTTCCGCCCGCACGCTTCGTCACTCGACCGTTAAAACGCCCCGACCCGGTCCGTGGAAGCGCAAACTACCGAGAAAGGTCCGAGCCGAGGCGAGTATCGGATGTACCTGAGGACCTACATCAGCGTCGTTTCCGCGGGAGTTGCACTATAAGTTCGGGGTTTGCTGGTCCTCGGGAGATGAAGTGCAGTATCAGAGCGAAGAGCCGAGGGCCAGGATGTTGCCTTCGGAGTCCTTGAACCAGGCGGTCTTCTCGCCATCGGGTGAGTGCAGGATCCCGTCGACGGTCCGGAAGTCCTCGCCCAGGTCGTAGTTCTCGAAGACCACGCCACGAGTTAGCAGCTCGGCTCGAGCGGCGTCGAAGTCTTCTACTACCAGCCGCACCGCGGTTGCTTTGTTGGTCCCCGCATTGTCCGACGGATAGATCCCGAACTGAGCGGTCCCGGTGTCGTAGAACAGCTCGTCGCCCGGCTCGGTGGGCTCGACGCCGAGCTTCTCCGAGTACCAGGCCTCGGCCCGTGCCAGATCGGAGGCGGGAAGCTGGGGATACATCCGGAACTCCATGACCGCCAACGGTACCCCTCTGGAGGTTCCCGCGACTCCGAATTTCTCCGCAGACGTTCCGGCTCTAGTGACCGCACCGGTGATGCGACTAGCGGGCCGAAATCTCAATTCCGGAGCTAAAGATGACCTAACCGCTTCGAGCGGGCTCCAGCCGCCGAGCTCCCGACCCTGGCGGGTCCCAGCGATGCCCGACGCATTGCGCGTCGCAAGGAGCTTTCCGTTCTGGGAAACTGCGATTCGGTACCGAAACCCGCGGCCGGCCTTCTTTCGGCGAGGTGAAGCTGGTCGGCGCGATCGCGGTCGCCGAGTCGGTCAACGACTAGCAATACGATCAGGAGTGTCGCCGGCAGCGCAACGAAGGGCAACGCCGCTCTCAGCAAGACCTCGAAAAGCGACGCATCCGCGAGCGACCCCTTTAACAAGTTTCCATCTCCACATCCACTCCTGCGCCTCGGTACCCGCAGGTCCTAGCGTTTAAGCAACTTCATCCAACTTTGACCATCGACCCGAAGGCACTAGACCCTCATCGGAGCGGATTCGGTGTGGCTAAACCCTCGCCGGGGTGAGTCTTTCTAACCGGGCCATTGCAGTAAGCTGATGAGATAGCGCACGCCTAAAGCGTGCAGCGCTGTCTTCGCTCTCCGTTTCCGTCGGGTGAAGTCTCCGCTGGCTCTGCCGGTGCCACGCCGATTTCGGTCGGCGGCGGTTTTTTGGGCGCCGTCAGAGGGCTAGTCCCCGACGGTTCCACGCACACGAGGAGCGCAGATGTTGACCTTCGACGGTTGCCGGCAAACGTTGAGATGGGCCCAACCATGGTGAAGCCAAACGAGAGGACTCACGACGGCAATCGCCAGCGCTGCATCGCCTGCGGGCATCCTCGAGTAGAGCATCGTGGCCTCGGCTGTTCGGTACCCAAGTGCGTTTGCGTTGATTACACGGGCAAGCTCAACGTGCTCGCCCGCACGGCGGCACCCAGTAAGTAGAGGGCCGAGTCTGGGGATTAATAGGGACTCGATGCGATGAGCATGCGAAGCAAAGAGGCCGACGAGATGCTCGTCGTTTTGGTTCGAATTGCCGATGCCATCGAGTCGATTAAGCAGCAGCTGGAAGAAATCAGTGCGACGGCAGAAGCGATGCGCCAGGACCAGTGGGACATCCCCAAGGCCATCAGGGGAGAGCCGCCCGGCAAGACCTCCTACTAGTTCATACCAAGGTCGCTACTTCGAACGCCGTCGTCCTAACAGCCAGCCGGAGGCGAAAGCTCCCAGCACCAACCAGGCCGGGGCCGGTTCATTCTGAGACTGGGTGGGCGCGACTTTGCTTCTTGGAGATGCTGGTTCTGCTCCGGCCACCGGTTGCACCGCTCTCTCATGTCGTTTGCTCCACACTTGAGTTAGCTCGGCCCCAAAGAAGACGATCAACGATGAGTAGTAGATCCAGACCATGATGATGATCAACGAGCCGGCAACCCCGTATGCCGAACCGACATCGCTTGTCCCCAGATAGAACCCGATGGCGAACTTTCCGGCGATAAAGAGAACAGCGGTGATGAGTGCGCCGATCCAAACATCGCCCCATTTGATCCGGACATCGGGAAGGAACTTGAAGATCAAGGCGAACAGCACCGTGATCACCAGGAGCGAAACCACGAGATCGAGAGCAGCCACAAACGGGGCGAGTGATTGAACGCTTCCAGCTAGATCCACCAACGCAGCCGTTGCCGCGCTCACCGCCAGTGACACGAGCAGTAGGAAGCCGGCCCCGAGGACGGCGGCAAGCGACAGCAGCCTCTTTTGCACCAGCCGCCATATACCGCCTCCCGGCTTGGCCTGCACCTCCCAAATGGTGTTGAGCGCGTCCTGAAGCTGGGCGAAAACACCCGAGGCGGCGATGATCAGCAACCCCACGCCCAAAGCCACCGCCCAGCCCGTCCCGGTGGTCTGGCGAGCCTCGGCTATCGCCGTGCCCAGAAGCTCGGCGGACTCGCTGCCGACCAGCCCGCCCATCTGATCAACGATCCGCTCAGTGACGACGTCCGCGCCCAAGGCGACGCCCGCAATCCCGATCAGTGCCACCAGCAAGGGGGGGAGGGAAAAGGCGGTGTAGTAGGAGAGGGCGGCGCCGAGGCGGGGAGCCTTGTCGTCCATCCAATCCTTGGCCGCGTCGATCAGCAGGCGCCCTAGGTTCATCTTCCCTCCTCATCTGTGACTTTCCCCGTCCGGTCACGACCAAACAAAAGTTCGACCTCATTGTCCTGCTGTTGCTCCGCTCGCGCCACGACTGGAAACCCGCGTTTCGGTGGTATTCAGGGGCTGGCGCCGGGCGACATGGGGGATACAAATCCTGCATAAAACTGGTAGCCACCGGTAGGACCGTTGCCGGCGGTCGCCTGTGAGGCTGCCTTTCGCGGGTATCTTCGGGGTGCTGCAACGGAGGGCACACCTTCCGTTGGGGCATGAACGGAACTCACACAACGGGAGGAATACATTGAGAGCTACAAAGCTCGCCCGTTGGCGTTGGTTAGCCATTGTTGCCGTATTGGCGATCGTGGCTGCCGCATGTCAGCAGGGAGGCGGCGGGACCACTGCCGCTCCGTCTGACGGAGGCACAGCTACCACCTCCTTGTCGGGAGGCGGAGCTACGACCACCGCCGCAGGGGAAGAGGAACCAGCCGCTGGAGGAGGCGAACTCGCCACCTACCGGATGGGAACTTTCGCCGACACAACTACCGACAATTACTGGGCCTACCTGGACCCGGATTCATCAGTATGGAACGCGTATCTCCTGGTCGACACCAAGTCCTCGCTGTATAACTACAGCTACCCCGGAATCGAGCTAGTCAGCGACCTGGCAGCAAGCGCCGACGTCCCCACCGGAGCGGCCGAAGGCGATGGCTGGGCGGTCGAGGTGGCGATGAGAGAAGATGCCACGTGGTCTGACGGCACCCCCGTCACGGCCAATGACATCGCCTTCACTTTCGCCACGGTGCGAGATCTGGCGCTGGGTGGGAACTGGCTCAGCGAATATCCGTTGCCGGACCCCGAGTCGCCGGACACCATCGGCGTCACGGACGTGCAGGCCATTGACGATTACACCGTCAAGTTCGTCTTTAATTCGGAACCAGGTCTAACCGTCTGGCCGCATGGGGTCGGTACGGCCTCGGTCATGCCAGCGCACACCTGGGAAGCGGTGGTCGAAGAGGCCAAAGCCTCTGAGGAACCGGCGGCGGCGCTCTATGCAGCCTCCGGGCTAGAGAACGACCTTTCCAGCGGCACGATGATCTTCGCCGAAAGGCAGGAGGGGGCC
>JBOGEW010000035.1:0-2661 GCA_050742075.1 Acidimicrobiia bacterium | reverse complement strand
GGGTCGATCATCCATCCCGGGAAGCTCTCCCGGATGAATCCGATGACCGATTCGAATGCATCGACGCTGGTGAGGGCCCCGCCCGTTTGAGCATGAACATGAGCCCAGTCGACGATCGGCCGGATGAAGCTGAACTCATCGGCCAGCAGGGCGATGTCGCCGAGGGTTCCGAAATTCCGCTCAGCGCCGCTCGTCTCTAACCCCAGGCCGACGCCCATCTGTTCGATCTTGGGGCTGATCCGGCGCAGCCGCTCTTGAATCATCCCCGTCAACAATGTCGGATCCCGACCCTGGGCGGCGCCGAAATGGGCACAGATGATCCGGCTGCCCAGAGCCCTTCCGAGCTTCATCGTGTGTTCGAGGGCGGCCAGGCACTGCTTGGCGCGGTCCTCGTCTTCCACCGTGAGGACGGCGAAGTAGGGGGCATGCACCGACACCCAGATGTCTCGCTCTCGCGCCAGTTCGCCAAACCGCTGACAGCGCTTCTCTTTCCAGGGGAAGGCGGTGACGAAGGCCAGCTCGAAGGCGTGATGGCCCTTCTTCGCCAGGCCGTCGAGGAAGGCGGCGTCGTCCTCCGGTTTCCCACTGGGCAAGCCCGAGATCCCGAAGCGAATCTGGGCCGGCATTTCGGCGAGGATAAAGGCGGACCGCCAGAACTAGTCCGGTTGTGTGTAATCGCGACCACCCTGCCGTGTCTTGTTCGATGTGCCGAATAGAAGAGGATGAGCACGACCGCCGTCGCCACGAAACAACTGGTTCCCCTTCTGGGAATGATGTGGCGGGGGATGTGGGGCGCCACCGCCGCCACCGCCGCGGCTCAGGTAATCGCTGCTGAAGACGCCGAAGAAGCGGACGACCGGCCGTAGCCAAAGGGTCGGCAAACCCCTTTTCGAGCGAGCTTCGAGGCTCTAGCCTCCCGACCTACCCCATCCTTGGAGGCGTGTGTCCCTGCGGAAGGTCGCCCTCGGTCTGACGACTCTCGTTCTGTTGTTTTCGGGTGTGCCCAGCGTCGGTGCAGCTCCGGCGATGGAACGGGTGATCGTCGTTCTGAAACCCGATGCCGGTCCGGCCGAGGAGGCGGCGAATGGGATAGCTCGGGCCTTCGACGGCACGATCGGCTTTGTTTATCGCCATGCCCTCTCGGGCTTCACCATCACCGTGCCAGCGGCGGCCCTCAACGGTCTGGCGAACCACCCCATGGTGGCATCGGTCGAGCCGGATATCGAAGTCGGGATTGCTCAGACCAGCGGCCAGGTGACTCCAACCGGGATCAATCGGATCGACGCCGACCTCAATCCACCATCATCGCCGATGAACGTCGATATCGCCATCATCGATACTGGCGTCTATATCGGGATGACAGAGACCGGGCAGGCTCGCTCCCACTTGGATCTCAACCTGGTTTACGTGACCGACTGCACCCAGGCCATCTTCTATCCCACCTTTGGTGGATGTTCGGGGTCGGGCAACTTTCAAGATGAGAACGGTCATGGAACCCACGTGGCCGGCATTGCCGCCGCCAAGGACAACGGCATCGGCTCGATAGGTGTTGCTCCCAGCGCTGTGCTCTGGTCCGTGAAGGTCCTGAACGCCGACGGTTCCGGTTATCTCGGCTCGATCTTGGCAGGGATCGACTTCGTTACCAGCCAGGCGGCGGCGATTGAGGTAGCCAACATGAGCCTCGGTTTTGTCGGCTCGTCGCCCGCCCTCGATTCCGCCATCACCAACTCGGTCAACGCCGGTGTGGTTTATGTCGTCGCGGCTGGGAACGGCGCCATGGACGCCTCGCAGTTCAGTCCGGCGTCCCACCCTGATGTCATAACCGTCTCAGCGCTCGCCGATTTCGATGGACTACCCGGCGGCCTTGGGTCTCCGACCTGTCGTGACGATGTCGACGACACCCTGGCTGACTTCTCCAACTTCGGACCGGACGTTGAAGTCGCTGCCCCCGGTGTCTGTATCTACTCAACGTTCCTTGACGACGGCTATATCGACACCTACAGCGGTACGAGCATGGCGGCTCCTCACCTCGCTGGAGCAGTTGCCCGCTACATCGCCCAAAGCGGGCATGCCACCGCCAGTCGCTCGGACGTCATGGCTATCAGGTCGGCAGTGGTTAACGCCGCTGCGGCCCAGACGTCGGATTGTGGGTTTTCAGGTGACCCCGACGCGAGCCCGGAGCCCCTTTTGTTTCTCAACGCGACTCTCTTCGGAGGAACCGGCGTTTGCAACAGCGGTGGCCCTCCCGCCAACCAGCCACCCCAAGCCGCTCTCACCTATACCTGCAACGGCTTGACCTGTAACTTCACGGACATGTCCACGGATCCCGATGGGACTGTGGCTTCGAGGAACTGGCTCTTCGGTGACGGAGAAATGTCGACCTCGGCGACTCCGAGTCATACCTACAGCGGCAGCGGTGACTATTCGGTAACCCTGACAGTGACCGACAACGATGCCGCCACCGATGAAGTCACGCAGTTGGTCACCGTCAGTGGCGAGCCGGCGAACCAGCCCCCGTTGGCCGATTTCTCGACTTCCTGCGTCGACTTGACCTGCACCTTTACCAACGGTTCCACCGATCCCGATGGAGATACCCTCAGCTATTCCTGGGATTTCGGTGACGGAAGTGCTGCTTCGACCACCGTCAGTCCCATCCACACC
>JBOGEW010000034.1:0-12973 GCA_050742075.1 Acidimicrobiia bacterium | reverse complement strand
AGTCGGAACCGCCATGGCGCCGACCGTCGGTGACGCCGGCCTCGAGCCCAAGTACCTCGAACTCCGGGCGACCCCGGTCTCCCAGCCCGCCCAGCTCTTGCCTTGGCCGGAGGACTACTGCGCTAGCCCCTGCGCTGTGCCCATCGCCGACCCGGTTCCCACCGAGCCGACTAGCACTACGACGACGACCATCGTCACCACGACGACCGTCGCTCCAGCGGCAGCTCCGCCTGCTCCCCGCGTCCCCGCTCCCGCACCTGCCAACGCGCCGGCGCCGAGGCCGGTGGAGGAGTGGCGAAGCCTGGTGAGTTCCTATTTCGCGGCGTCTGACGTCGACAAGGCGCTGAGAGTGATCTCGTGTGAGTCGGGCGGCGACCCCAATGCCCAGAACCCATCTTCGGGTGCCGCCGGACTCTTCCAACACATCCCGAGGTACTGGCCTGAGCGAGCGTCATCGGTCGGTTTGCCTGGAGCATCGATTTTCGATCCGGTGGCCAACGTCGCCGCGGCGGCCTATCTCGTTTACACCGTGGGTTGGTCTCCTTGGGCCGCCAGCGCCCACTGCTGGTAAACGGGCCCGCCGAGGCTTTATTGGCGCGATGGCATTGTCGATAATTGGTCCATGGACTACGTGGGGGCATTACGACTCGATGACCAGCCGCCACTTGAGGCAACCCTCCGCTTCGCCGACGACGGGGTGACCATCATGGCCGATGCCGAGCCGATCGGCACCTGGCCGTTGACCGACTGTCAGATAATTTCTCAGGGCAATGATTTTCGCCTCGCCATCGACGGTGACGAGGCTGTCTTCACTCCCACAGAGCCGGCCCATTTCCAAGGCGAGATATCCCGCCGCTGGCCAGCCAGAAGCGATGCCGAAAGCGTTGATCGAAATTCCAACGACGGGCTCGTCAAGTGGGTCGCGGTCGGCATCGGGTTAATTCTGTTGGCGATGGTGATCGGCGGTCTCGTGGCGCGCGACCAGCCGACGCCGGGCTTGCTCACTTCTGCCCCCACCTCCGTGCCGGTGGTGCCGGCCGTTTTCGCCGGAGGTGTGGATCAGGTCACCATCCTCTGGAACGAAGTGGCCGGCGAGCTCAACCTCGGACTCTTCTTGCTCGAACGCCCCGGCCCCAACCGCCTGCAGATGAACCTCCGTCCGGGCCTCGTGATCTATGCCACCGAAGAGCCAGCAACCGGGGTCGTCCGTTCGATCATGATCGCCGCGGCTCCCACCTCGGAGATTGACGACGCTGACGCGGTGCTGGCGAGTTGGGGGATTCTGATCGCCACTGCCAGTCCAGAGCTCGATGGTCTCGGGCGGCGCCAGGTCCTGGCGGAACTGGGAGTCGACCCCGATCGGCCGCTCACAGCCGGTCTCGATGGCGAGACCACCGTCGGTCGGGCCACCTACCGTCTGCGATCGGGCGTTCTGGGCGGCAAGGCCCTGCTGTCGGTCGTCCTTGCTCCCACCGCCTAGCAACTAACTTTCCCAGCTGATGACTGAGGTCTTCATAGTCGATGCCTGTCGGACCCCGATGGGCAAGCTCGGCGGGCAACTCGCCCTGGTTCGCCCCGATGATCTGGCCGCCCACGCCATCGGGCGCCTATTGGCCCGCCATTCTGACCTCGACCCCGCTGCGATTGAGGACGTCGTTTGGGGAGCCGCCAATCAGGCCGGCGAGGACAACCGCAACGTGGCGCGCATGGCCGCCCTTCTCGCCGGACTGCCGGTCGAGGTCCCGGGTGCGACCGTCAACCGCCTCTGTGCATCGGGTATGCAGGCAGTGATCTCCGCTACCCATGCGCTCGGAGCCGGGTGGGGTGACGTAATGGTGGCCGGTGGATCAGAATCCATGAGCCGGGCCCCTTATGTGACTTCCAAGGCCGAGACAGGCTTTGCCGTTGGTGCTCCGGGGACGGTCGACACCGTTTTGGGCTGGCGTCTGACGAACCCCGTGATGGAGGAAATGTACCCCCCACTCACATTGGGCATGACCGCCGAGGTGGTGGCCGAGAGATACACAATCTCCCGCGAGGACCAGGACCAATTCGCCCTGGCCAGCCATCAGAAGGCGGTCTCCGCCCAGCGGAGCGATCGGTTCAAAGAGGAAATCGAACCGCTCGAGGTCCCCGTCGACGCTCGCCGTCGCTCGACGAAATTGATTGTTGCCGATGAGGGGCCGCGAACCGACACGACTCTCGAGGTTCTGGCCGGCCTGCCGTCGGTCTTCAAGTCCGGCGGCACGGTGACCGCGGGCAACTCTTCGCCGATGAACGATGGCGCTGCGGCCGTGCTCTTGGCGACCGAGGATGGGCTCCAGCGGCACGGACTCGAGCCGCTGGCGCGGATTGTCGCGGGAGCGGCAGCCGGGGTCCATCCCGACGTGATGGGAATTGGAACTGTGCCCGCCAGCCAAAAGGCGTTGGAACGGGCCGGGCTCACGGTTGGTGACCTCGACCTGGTCGAAATCAACGAGGCTTTCGCTTCCCAGGCGGTGGCCACGATCCGCCTTCTCGACCTCGATCCCGACCGGGTGAACCCCAACGGTGGCGCGATCGCCCTTGGCCACCCCCTCGGCGCCTCGGGGGCACGGATCGTCACAACTCTCGTTCATGAACTGAGGAAGCGAGAAGGTCGGCTGGGACTGGCGACGATGTGCGTTGGAGTAGGTCAGGGCAGCGCAGTCGTGGTGGAAAGGGTGTGAGCGACGCCCCTCTCGCTGGCGTCCGTGTAATCGAATTCGGAAATCTGGTGGCTGCTCCCTACTGCGGGATGCTGCTCGCCGACCTTGGTGCCGAGGTCCTAAAGGTCGAGCCCTTGACAGGAGATCTCGCCCGCGCCATCGGCCCTTTCTACGGCGACCAGAGCGCCTTCTTTCTGGGCGTCAACCGCGGCAAGCTGAGCCTGGCGGTTGACGCCAAAGACGAGCGGGTGAAGAAGGCGTTGCTGCGGCTGTGTCAGCAATCCGACGTGATTCTCAGCAATCTCCGGCGGGGAGCGATGGAGCGCATGGGTTTGGGCGCCCAATCTCTGCGGACGCTCGCCCCCCACCTGGTGGTGGCGGCGATTAGCGCCTTTGGAAGTACGGGCCCCTCCGCCGACCGGGCCGGAATAGATCTCATATTCCAGGGTGAGTCGGGGATGATGTCGATCACCGGAGACGAAGGCGAGGGACCGCACAAGACCGCCACGACCATCGCCGACTTTCTCGCCGGCACCAACGCCGCCCTGGCCATCTCCTCGGCGCTGTTGGGCGGTGGCGGCCGAAGGGGCGGTCGGGGAGCATTGGTCGAGGTCTCGCTGCGCGATGGAATTATCGCCGCCCAAGCCACCTGGAACGCCCTGTATTTCACGAGTCAAACGCAACCCGAACGGACCGGCACCGCCTCCCCGGTTACCGGTCCCAATCAGACCTTCCGGACCGCCGACGGGCACCTCAATTTGGCAGTGGTATCGGATCGTCATTTCGGCGACACGTGCCGGGCACTCCAGCTCGACCACCTCGGTTCCGATCCCAGGTTTGCAAGTAACGAGCTTCGGGTCCGCCACCGAGCTGAGCTGGGAACGATCCTGCAGGAGGTCTTTGCCCACAAGCCCACGAGTCATTGGATGAAGTTGCTCGATGCGGTCGGGGTGCCGGTGGGACGGATTCTCGATCTAGCGGAGGTGTTTGCCGACGAGCAGGTGATTCTCAACGAAATGGTCGTGGAGGTTCCCTATCCCCGGATCGGAACGATTCGCGTGCAGGGCTCACCGCTTCGCTTGAACGGCACCTCCGCCAGGTCGCAGATCCCTCCGCCGCTTTTGGGCCAGCACACCGTCGACATCCTGAGAGATCTGGGCTTGTCGGACTCGGACGTGAACGAGATGCTCTCCTCGATGACGGCCCTGGACGGCAGCGAGCTGTGAAGGTGCGCTGTCGCGACCAGGCCCTTTCCTCCGCGCTCGCCGGCGAGGGGCCGGGTTTGGTGTTCGTCGCCGATCCAGAAGTCTCAGACCGCTGGCAGGACGTGCGGGCCGAGCTAGAAGAAGCGTTCTTCCTGACGAAGGCTGCGGCTACCGAAGGCGAGCCGATCGTGTTCGTCGTCCGCGGTGACGACCTTCTCGGTCGGGACGGCATCGGGGCGGCGATCGTGGCGACGGCCATTCTCTCTGGCGCTCGCACCGCCAGTCTCGAACTCAAAGAGAGCGCGGTCAACACCCTGGCGATCGAGCAGGAGTCGAGCCTCGAGACCATCTCAATCTGGGTGAGGCATTTGCTGACGGATGCTGGACCCCGGGGCGAGCTCGTGCGGCTGGGCGGGACTCATTTGGGCAAAGCTCTGCCGTGAACTGGGCGGTAGTCACGGGCGCGGCCGGCGGGATCGGAATTGCGATCAGTCGCCGATTGGCAGGAGAGGGGTGGCGGCTGATTCTCGTCGACATAGCGCCGGCGCTGGCTGGAGTCGTAGCCGACCTCGAGACCTCGACCATGGTTCGGGGTGTTCAGGCCAACCTCACCACCGACGAAGGAATCGAACAGGTGCGCTCTGAAGTCATCGAGCTCGGTTCGTTGGAACTGGTGGTGAACAACGCCGGCATCACCCGCGACGCCCGGCTCGTGAACCTTTCTGATGAGAACTTCGACCTGGTTCTGGACGTCAACCTCGGCGGCCCGCTTCGACTGATCGAGGCACTCCATCCCGCTATGGAGTCGGGAGCCATCGTCAACGTCAGCTCCCGCGCCTACCTGGGGAACTTCGGCCAGTTCAACTACTCGATGTCGAAGGGCGGCCTCGTGGGCCTCACTCGTTCCTACGCGCTGCGCCTGGCGCCGCGGATACGGGTCAATGCCATTGCGCCCGGGCTGATCGGAACGGAGATGACCATGGCGATCCCGGCCGAGGTGCGAGAGAAGATGGTGGCCGCCATTCCGATGCAAAGGATGGGCAGGCCCGACGAAGTCGCCTCACTCGTCTCGTATTTAGCCGCTGCCACCTACATCACCGGCGAGGTGATCACCATCGGCGGCGGCCGCAGCCTCAGCCGCTAGCCAACTGCGAACCGAGGGTTCTTCTGCCTAGCTGCCAGCCCCGGGACGATCAATAGACGAGCCGGCCCATCGTCTCGGCGATCAGCACTACTTCCGATCTCTGGTTCTCGAGGACCGCCGACCGGACGATTTGCAGCGAAGACTCTTCGGGCACGCCGAGCCAATCTGCCGCGGAAACGGTGGCTATGGCCCGTACCCGGTCGCCGATCAGAACCGGCTCGGCTCCGGCCAGCGAGTTGAGGCCGAGGTTGATCGTGGCCCGGGGGCTGAGAATCGGCAGGCTCAGCCCCGCGGTCGAGGCCGGGAGGAGCGATACCAGGTAGAAGAGCGGGACTTCGGCGGATCTTGCGGGGCGGTCGAGCGCCTTCCAGAACCTTTCCAGACTGGGCCCGTCGACTTCTCGCCATGGCCCCGGTCCTAGTCGCAGCCCGACTATCTCATCTAGATCCACTTGCTTGGCACCGAGAATTCGCGTGCGGCAGAGCTCACAGTGACCTCTTCATCGCGAACGGCCACTTTTACTTCGCCGCCGGAGACCAAAGCCAGCGTCAACGTCTCGTCGCGCAGAGAGGCGCGAACCAGGGAGCCCTTGATGCGGACGTTGAACTCGAGATCGGACCAGGCCGGTGGGAGGCGAGGGTCGAAACGCGCTCCGGACGGATCGTGGATGAAACCTCCAAAGCCCGCGACCAACGCCTGCCAGGTTCCACCGGCCGTTGCGAGGTGGAGGCCGTCAGCCGTATTGCCGGCGCGGTTTTCCAGGTCGAGCACCGCGGCTTCCTCGAAATAGGACAAAGCTGGCTTGAGATATCCAACCCGGGCCGCCACTGCCGCCTGAATCGGAGCGGAGAGGGAAGAGTCTCTTGTGGTGAGGGGGTCATAGAAATCGAAGTTGCTCTTGGTCAATTCAGACGAGAACAGGTGAGGCATTAAGTACATCGCCATCACCACGTCGGCCTGCTTGAGAACCTGATGCCGATAGATCACGAGGGGATGGAAGAAGAGCAGCAGCGGATGTTGCGAGCGGGGGACACTCCAATCCCAGGCCTTACGGGAAAAGAAGCGAGCGTCCTGGGGAGTCAAATTGCGCTCGTCATCGTGGGGAATGAAAACGGCAGCGCCGATCTGCTCCCATGAATCGACCTCTCCGGCTTCGAGTTCCAGAGCTTGTGAGAGCCGGACGTATTCATCGGGATGTTGAGACTCAAGCCACCGGGTCCACTCCACCGCCCGCATCAGGTTGAAGCGAGCCATCAGATTCGTGTAGGCATTGTCATCGACCAGGGCTGAGTATTCGTCCGGCCCGGTGACGGTGGAGAAGTGGAAGGAGCCAGCCTCAAAATGCCCCAGATCAGCCCACAGCCGGGCGGTCTCTACGGCGATCTCAACTCCGTAGTCGATCAGGATCTGGTGATCGTCGGTCGCACACAGATACGTGTAAATGCCGTAGACGATGTCGGCATTGATGTGGTACTGGGCCGTCCCGGCTTCGTAGTAGGACGAGGCTTCCTCTCCGGAGATGGTTCTCCAGGGGAACAAGGCACCCTTTTGGTTGAGGATTGAGGCTCTTTCCCGCGCGGCGGGCAATATCGAATGGCGAAAGGCGATGAGGCGAGCGGCAGCCGGGGGATCGATGTGGGCGAGAAACGGGAGTACGAATATCTCGCTGTCCCAGAAATAGTGGCCCTCATAGCCGCGTCCGGAGAGTCCTTTGGCCGGGATCCCGGTGTTGGCCAGATGAGCCGAAGACTGGTGGAGTTGGAAGATGTTCCAGTTGATGGCTTGTTGAATTCGGGGTCCCGCCCCGATCTTGACTGCTGCTGTTTCCCAGAAGGCAGCAAGGTGCTC
Source organism: Acidimicrobiia bacterium (assembly GCA_050742075.1). Lineage (GTDB taxonomy): Bacteria > Actinomycetota > Acidimicrobiia > Spongiisociales > ZC4RG35 > JACCTH01. Next base: position 6,089 of record JBOGEW010000034.1, on the reverse strand, counting down.
CTCTTGCTCGGTGGCCAAGCCGCTGAAGTCAGGAGCTCCGTGAAGGACAGTGGCGGCGGCGCCCAGGGCCGCCCCTCGGACGTACGCGACCCGTTTCTCCACTGTGGGACCTTGAGTCACCACCACGAGCTCGTCGACGTCGAACTGGCTGACCTTGATGGCGTCCGCTTTGTGATCAGCCGCAACCGACAATGAGAGGTCCGAGGCCACTGTGCGGAAGACCGTTTGCGGGATGCCGTCGGCGCTGATCAAGTCTCCCGCGCTGAGGGCTCGGGTGGGAAGGGTGCGAGCGCTGCGGGGATCGAAAACGAGCTCAACGGTGTCGGCATCGTCCACGTCGTGGCGGTAGTGCCATCCGGAGGCAAACAGAGACTCCGGCCCGCCTCCCTCCACCTTGATCGCCAGAACCGAGGGATGAACAAATGAAACGAGCCGCTCCCAGCGAAGCTCGAGATCGCTCCAGCGCACCGCGGTGGTGACGATTCCCCGACGCAGGTCGAGGCATCGCTCGACCTCGGCATCGTCCAGAGGACGTGGGTCGTCGCCTTCGAGGTAGGACAACCCGATCGCATCAGGGACATAGAGAATCGTTTGCCCGACGCTGGCGTAACCGTATCCGGGTTCGGCATATGTGATCAGCCAAACTTCGTGAAAGCCGTTGATGAGGGAGCCCGGTTGATGCGCGGGCGGGCCTTGTTCGAAACTCGCCCGAACGCCCAGGAAGCCGTTCGCCAACGAGAAGATGGATTCGAGGGCGGCGGCCTCTCGCAGCCCCGACCACTTGAGCGACCAGACGTCCTCGCCAAAGGCCGATTGGATGATCACCGTCAGCCGACCAGTGCTCCGAGATCGTCGACGACCAGGTCCGCACCAGCGTGCCGCAGGGCGCCGGCGTCATCATGACGATTGACTCCAACGACGAGGCCAAACCCGCCGGTCTTTCCGGCGACGACGCCGCTTGTGGCATCCTCGAGAACTACGCCAGCTCCCGGGTCTACCCCGAGGAGCTCGGCGGCCTTGAGAAACGGGTCGGGATGAGGCTTTCCGGCCAGACCGAGCTTGGCCGCGAGCTCGCCGTCAACCAGCACCTCGAAGAACTTCTCGAGCTTCGCCCCGGCCAGGACCGTTCTGGCATTGGCCGACGAAGTCACCACCGCCGTTCCCAGTTTCAACTCCGCCAAATGCTCAACCAGACGTAGTGATCCCGGGTAGACGGTCACGCCGTCTGATGCAATGAGTTGATTCACCAGCTCATTCTTGCGATTGCCAACTCCACAGATGGTTTGTTCATCGGGGCTGTCGCCCGGTTCCCCCCAAGGCAGGGTCATTCCGCGGGAGGCGAAGAAGGTAGCGACCCCCTGATATCGCGGACGGCCGTCGACGAACTTTCGATAGTCGCCTTCGATGGTGAAGGGAGGCTGCTCCTTGACGGCCAGGAACTCGTCGAACGTTTCTTTCCAGGCCCTGGCATGAATTCGAGCTGTGTCGGTGAGTACTCCGTCAAGGTCGAAGAGGACCGCCTCGTAGAGCTTCCAATCCACCAACGGCATCCCGTGAACCTAGTGGCTGGTTCCGGCGGCTTTTCACCTCACTAAAGCGCGAGACGTTTAGCACCTACTTATGCCTGCTCTGTACCGTTTCGACCATGCGCCTTCTGGTCGTCGAGGACGAAGCCGACCTCGCGGATGCCATCGCCCGTGGCCTGCGTCGTCATGGCTATGCCGTGGACGTGGCCGGGGGAGCGATCAAAGCTGAAGAAAAGCTACGGGGCAACGGTTATGACTTGGCGATCCTGGATTGGAACCTCGGTGACGGATCAGGCCTCGAGCTATGCCGGCGCCTCGTCGACGGCGACCTTCCCACGTTGGAACCCCGCCGCCCCCGGGTGCTGATGCTGACGGCTCGCGACGATATCGATGATCGCGTCGCCGGCCTCGACGCAGGGGCGGACGACTATCTGGTGAAGCCGTTTGCGTTAGCCGAGCTGGCTGCTCGGGCTCGGGCCCTCCTCCGGCGCGACGAGGGCGCCCCGCCGGTCCTTCGGATCGGGGCCCTCACCCTCGACCCGGCTCGATTTGTCGCCACCCGCGACGGGCAAGCACTTTCCCTCACTGCCAAGGAGTTCTCCCTGCTCGAGTTCCTGATGGCACACGCCGATGAAGTGACGCCGCAGGAGACCCTGCTCGAGCATGTCTGGGACGAAATGGCCGACCCCTTCACCAACACCGTTCGCGTCACCGTTTCCAACCTGCGCAAGAAGCTCGGCGAGCCCGATCTAATCGAGACGGTGCCCGGGCGCGGCTACGTCCTCCGTTCCTCGGTCGCGATATGAGCCGACCCCGTCAGCTCGTTCGTTCGATTCGCTTCCGTCTCTCCCTGCTCTATTCGGCTGTCGTCTTCGGCCTCGGCGGCTTGATCCTCGCTCTCATTTACGTTGCCATCCGCTGGCAGTTGACGACCCAGACCGAAACCCGGCTCATATTGCAGGGACGGCAAATGCAGCTCGGCCAGTACCGCCTGGTCCTCGACCCCCGCTTCGAAGAGGCAGAAGTGCGCACGCTCGAAAGCATCTTTAACCAGTACGTGCTCGAGCGGCTCGCCGTCTACACGCTGATCGGGCTCGGCCTCCTCTTCCTCATCTCCCTGGGCGTGGGCTGGGTGCTGGCGGGCCGCGCTCTCGCTCCCGTCGACCGAATCACACAGGTGGCTCGAGAGATCGAGGCTTCCGATCTATCCCGCCGGATCGGGCTCGAAGGCCCCGATGACGAGCTGACCCGATTGGGTAACACGTTCGACTCGATGCTCGATCGCCTCGAAGGCGCCTTCGGGGCGCAACGGAGTTTTCTGGCCGACACCTCTCATGACCTCCGAACCCCGCTCTCGGTTATACGTTCAAATGTCGAGGTCACTCTCGACGATCCCGACTCGTCGATCGAAGAATGGAAGGCCACCGGCGAGATCGTCGCTCGCAATGCAAAGCGGATGAGCGCCATGATTGAAGGTTTGCTGGCGGCGGCGCGCTTTCAAGCCGGCCAGGCGACGATGGTCAATATCGATCTTTCTGCCCTCGTTCGCGGCGCGGTGGAGGATCACCGTGCGGCGGCCAACGATCTCGGCGTCGGATTGACCGAGATTGCCGGCGAGGCAGAGGTGCACGGAGACCTCGTATCTTTGAGCCGTGCTTTGAGCAACCTCGTTGACAACTCCCTCAAGGCGTCCACTCCCGGATCCAAGGTCGAAGTGGGGTCCGGCCGGTCCGGTCCCTGGGCATACCTTGCCGTGGCCGACGAAGGGTCGGGATTCGAATCCTCCTTCGTGACCTCCGGATTCGGTTTGGGGATCGTCGAGCATGTAGCCCAGATCCACGGTGGTTCCTTCCAGATCTATTCCGAGCCCGGACAGGGCGCTACGACTGTCGTCTGGTTGCCGGTTGGGACCGACGACGATTTCCCCCAGCACGACCCCCTCCGTCACCGAACCGCCCGAATCGAAAGCAGCACGGACCGTTCCCTCTGACCGCGCTCAGCTTTCTCCCAGCATCCGTTTAAGACCCGTTTAGTGGCTGCTCCTTAGGTTGAGACAGAGTCTCGAGCCGAGGTAGGAAATGATTGATGACAGGATTACCGACACTGTGACCGAGCCAACCGTCGACGCGCCAATGCCGCCGGCACCGCCGCCGCCGCCGCGGCAGGGCCTGACGTTTCTTCCTGCTCTCCTTCTGGCCTTGTTGGTATTGGCAGGCGGGGTGGGCGTGGGTTGGTGGATCGGAAACGACGATCCCTCCCAGCCGGGCATTGCCCCTACCCCCTCGACTGCCGCCTCCCGGCAGACGACTGCCACCATTGATCCCGGGGAAGAGCCGGTGGCGGAGGTGGCAGCCGCCCTTCTTCCCTCCATGGTCCAGATCGAGCATCAGGCCGGGCTCGGCTCGGGCTTTGTGTACGACGATGGCCATGTGCTCACCGCAGCCCATGTGGTCGACGGAGTCGAGGTGGTGCAAGTTCGGTTCGCCGACGGCAGCTTGCGCGAAGGCGAGGTGGTCGGATCCGATGCTCCCCACGACATCGCCGTCATCGCCGTCGACACCGACGGCGCTCCTGCCGCGACTCTGGCCCTCGACGAGGAGTTGGAAGTGGGCCAATTGGCGGTCGCCCTGGGCAGTCCCTGGGGACTCGAGCAGACCGTGACTTCGGGAGTGGTATCGGCGGTGAGCCGTCCGGTGGCAAGTCCTCTGACCGCCCAAGTCCTGATCCAGACCGATGCTTCGATCAATCCCGGCAATAGCGGAGGGGCCCTGGCAAATCGTCAGGGCGAGGTCATCGGAGTCAACATCCAGATCTTCACCACCACCGGCTCCAACACCGGTGTCGGCTTCGCCGTCCCGATCAGCAACGCCTTCGAGTTTGCCTCCGCCATTGTCGCTGGCGACCCGATCGAGACCGCCTTCCTGGGTGTCACCGGGGAGGAAGCTACCGGCGACGTCAGCGGCGCCGTCATCACCGAACTAACGGCAGGCGGGGCCGCAGTCGGGGCCGGACTCGAGGTTGGAGATGTGGTCATTGCCGTCGACGGGCTGGCGGTCCGCTCGATCGGCGACTTAGCGGCGCGAATCCGAAGTTATCTACCTGGCGATGAGGTCACTCTTGACGTTCGGCGCGACGGGGAGCCTCTCAGCATCAAGGTAGTTCTCGGAAGCGCTCCTCCCGCCTAACGCTGGGCCGAGACGACTTCCCAAACCCGATCGACTTCGGCGGCGGTGGTGTTCGTTCCGCCGATCGAAACACGAATGAAGCGGCGACCGTCGATCTCCGAGGGCGTCACGTAGGAGTGGCCTGAATGATTGATTCGGGCGGCAATATCGTCGGTGGCCTCGTCGCCGGCGATGTGACGGAATGTGACTAGCGAGAACGGCACCGGCGCCAACAGCTCGAGTTGAGGATGCGCCTGAATCCGGGCGGCAAGTTCTTGCGCCAAAGCGACGTGGGTACGGATCATGTCCCGCAGCCCCTCGGCCCCGTAGGACCGGATCACCCACCAGAGCTTTAGCGCTCGGAAGCGGCGACCAAGGGGAACCTGCCAGTCGCGATAGTCCACCACCTGACCCGAGGACGATTGGGCATTGCGCAGATATGGCGGCGTGATCTGAAGAGTGTCGAGCAGGGCCTTGCGCTCAGACACGTAAAAGATGGAGCAGTCGAAGTTGGTCAGCAGCCATTTGTGGGGGTTGAACACATAGCTGTCGACCGTTTCGAGGCCCGGCTGGAACCTCCGAAACTCGGGGCAGATCATGGCGTTGCCGGCGAAGGCGGCATCGACGTGATGCCACATTCCCTCGTTGCGGGCAATAGCCGAGACCTCGGGGACAGGATCGACGGCAGTGGTCCCGGTTGTGCCCACGGTTGAGCAAACGAAAGCCGGAATCAGGCCCTGTGCACGGTCAGCCTTGACCGCCGCGGCCAGCGCCGACGCACTCATGGCAAATTCGGAGTCGACGGCGACAGGGCGGAAGTGCGAGTAGCCGGCAACGCGGGCTCCTTTCTCGAGAGAAGAATGAGACTGCGCGCTGGCATAGGCCACCAGCTGGTCGATTGGCCCCGATTGTCTGTGGCGGGCGACCACCAGGGCGAGATGGGACGCGTCAGAAGCACTGACCTGGATCGACCCGCCTCCTGGGCCCGACATCTTCCAACCCGAGGGGAGGCCGAGGAGGTCGACCAGCCAGTCGAGGGTGACCATCTCCAGTTCCGTAGCGGCGGGACTGGTGGTCCACATCATCCCCTGCTGGCCGAGGGCGGCGGTAATCATCTCGGCCAGAACTGATGGCGGCGACGAATTCGCCGGGAAGTAGGCGAACCACCCCGGATGCTGCCAGCCGGTGGTGCCCGGCATGATGATTCGTTCGAAGTCCGACATCAGCGCGGCGAACGACTCACCTTGCTCGGGAGCGGTTTCCGGAAGCGATTTGCGGATCTCACCCGGAGCGACATCGGGGATCACCCCTTGCTTGGGAAGCCCTTCGAAGTAGTCGGCAATCCAGTCGACTACTTCGTGAGCATTGCGTCGAAACTCCTCGTTATTCACTCCTCCAT